>JAGWHH010000022.1 GCA_028866935.1 Microcaldota archaeon
GAAACCGACGACATTAAAGAGAGAGAAACCCCAAAAATTAGATTAGAGGAGAAGATTAATAATTTGTCAAGTTCCTACTATTTATTAAACAACGTAGCTTCTATTCAGGAAAAATTCGCCGGTACTTTCTCTCGCCCAAAACGATCGAGCATAGCGGACATCTTATAATAGCACTGAACGTCAATGCTTTCTTTATGAAAGCCCTTCCACTTTATTGTTTGCTTATGTAGCTGGCTTTGTGATATTATCCAGGAAATATAGAAAATTACCATTAGACTGTTTTTTGACCAGTGTTATTTTGCTGTGGCATTGGCAGATGCAGATGAATCCTCCTCTCCACTCACAACAATGTTGTATGTAAATCCGCTTTTTGGGATTATGGTTATGTGCCCATCACCAAAACTCAGTTCGCCGTTGAACGTGAAAGTTGCTGTAGATCCTGCGGTAAGATTATAACCTAGGCTTTGCCCCTCGGCCTCTCCACTCACAGACGGCAATGACAAGGTGCCATTCTGGTTTATCATGAAATTAAACATGCGCGCACGTTGAGCACCTATTCCTTCAGATATGTGGCCCGATTCTGCATTACTCGGGTTTGTAGCATTTGATTGGGCTTCGACTTTACCGTTGAGGTCGCCTTTATTGCCTTCGATATTTGTTATGTTAAGTGTAACCTTGCCATTTTCACTTATTATATTGCCTGCATCTCCACTTATTATATTGCCGGCATCTCCTTTACTTTTGCTGCTGTTACTTTCGTTATTTCCTTTGCTTACATTATTGTTGTCGCCGTTACTTTCACTTATGCTACCATTATCCCCTATGTGCACTGTTGTGTTAAAGCCTGCAGATGGTGCCACTACAACGCTATAATTCCCAAATACCGACACGTGCCTGAGCACAATGCTAGAATTGGAATTGTCCTTTACGGCTACCGAAACTTCTGTTGAGTTGCCGGTAATACTTATTGATGATGAGACTATGCTTACATTCGGCTTTACGTCTTCCAGCGTCTTCTTTTCGCTTTGATTGAGCGTTTCCTTTGCGCCGATGCTTGAAGATACCGAAATATTTCGGTTTCCAATCACTATTGCTCTTACAGAAGGAACCATCACAAACACTGTTGAGTTTGCCGTGTATATTGTCGCTATTGTTGGAGAAAAATCAAGAAGCACGCCTGAGGTTGCATTGACTTTGGTGCTACCAACAATGTGTGCAGTTACGCTGCGGGTTGGTATTGTTACGTTGCTTGTGGTGCCGTTTATCGTTATTGTTGCGGAGGTGACGTTAAAACTTATCATGTCTACCGTGGAATTTGAAGGTATGTTTGCAGTGCCTATCATTTCGCTTGTGTTTACAAGGCTTAGTAGGTTGATGGTTCCGCTACCTGAAGCGCCTACCCAACCCCCTGCGGAAGTGCCACCTGCATGCACGCTCACCGAAGAATAAGCTATGACTAGTGCAGTCGTGCCGATAGGTACAACTGGTGGGTCTGTTAAAAATACTGGCGTTTGCTGGCCAGAGCTTAGAATGTTGGTTGGCTGACCTAGAACTGTGGTTGGATAACTTGTAGTTGAGGGACTAGGATAGCGGCCTAAAATCGCAACTGCCCCTATAACAATGATTACTATCGCAACCCCTATCAATATTCCTTTGGTATTGGACATGAAATTCATTAGTATTATTGAGTGCATTGATTTAAATTACTACCCTAAAGGCGTGGGATTTCCATCAGGTTAACTTCCTCTGTCTTTGATCATTGTCCTCACTGACGTATCTTCTAACTACTGCTTCAGTAACATTACACTGATCAGTATAGGTAAGCTCTCCCCCACAAGTGCCCGGCCCAATATCTGGCCTTTACTTCAGGGTGCTATGGCTAGAAAAGATACACATCGGTTTTGCCAGATTTTCCTATCTGGGTTGCAGGGCCAAATCCCGTCATGACACAGTTATTTGTGTATGTTTAACCATTCACTTAATAAATTTGGACAGTTATTTGTTTTATAAGACGCTTTATCCTAAGGCAGTGGAATGACCAGGTATGGAGAATAAAACCGATTACAGTAGAGATGCAGAAAAGTACGATCTTGAAGAAAAGAAAAGGGAATCCAGATTCGGTGTCAATTACAAATGGATAGCCTTGTCCAATACCACCCTTGGAATCCTGATAGCGACCATAGACAGCTCCATTCTGATCATATCGCTTCCGGCAATACTTAATGGGCTTGGAGTTGATCCGCTAACTTCAGGGAACATAACACTGCTTTTGTGGCTTTTAATGGGCTATATCATAACTTCTTCTGTAACCGTAGTTACAATAGGCAGGCTATCTGACATGTTTGGGAGGGTGAGGCTGTACAACCTCGGTTTCCTGATATTTGCAATATGTTCAACGCTGCTGTGGATATCTTCATACCTTATACATGGTAATCAGGGCGTTCTCTCACTGATAGTCATAAGGCTTTTCCAAGGCATTGGAGGCGCATTCCTTTTCGCTAACGGCACTGCAATACTTACCGACGCATTCCCCAGAGAAGAAAGAGGCAGGGCCCTTGGCATAAACCAGATTGCAGGAGTTGCAGGAAGCCTGATAGGATTGGTAATGGGAGGGATACTTGCTGGAATAGACTGGCACCTTGTTTTTCTGGTAAGTGTGCCGATAAGCGTTATAGGGACGATTTGGGCTTACATGGCGCTACGTGAACTTGCCACAATAAAGAAGAACCAGAAACTGGACATAATCGGAAACGTTATGTTTGCTTTGTCTTTGACCATACTTTTGTTCGCCATTACGTTCGGATTGCTCCCGTATGATGGAAATAGTACTGGCTGGACTAACCCGATTATAATGGCGGGGATTGCAATTGGGTTGATTTTGTTAGCTGCATTTGTGTTAATTGAGCGGCGCGCAGTCGACCCGATGTTCCATCTAGGCTTATTCAAAATCCGTGCATTCGCTTTGGGAAATCTTAGCCTCTTCCTTGCTGGAATGGCCAGGGGAGGGCTGCAATTTGTACTGATAATATGGCTGCAGGGCATTTGGCTGCCACTTCATGGCGTAAGCTTTGAAAATACCCCATTCCAGGCAGGAATAGATATGGTCCCGCTCATACTGGGGTTCTTGGTCTCTGGACCGGTCTTCGGTGCGCTTTCAGACAGATATGGGGCACGGCTATTTTCTACACTTGGAATGCTTCTAAATGCAGCAGGATTTGTGCTGCTCCTGTTTCTTCCGGTAAACTTCAATTACTGGATTTTTGCTCCGATAATATTTATACTTGGTATAGGCCAGGGAATGTTTGCAGCCCCGAATACTGCAGCAGTCATGAATTCCGTGCCTCCTGAGCTGAGGGGCGCAACTTCTGGGATGCGCGCGACTTTCATGAATATATCTTTCATGTTCAGCCTTGCAATATTCTTTACGCTACTTGTCTTGGGGGTGTCTTCAGATTTGTCTAATGCGGTCTATAACGGCCTGGTTTCTCAGAATGTTTCCGCATCTACAGCCATGCAGATATCCAAGATTCCGCCTACGACAGTCCTTTTTGCAGCGCTTTTGGGTTATAACCCTATGAAGACCCTGATCCCAGCAAATGTTCTTGATTCGCTGCCTGCAAATAATAGGGAGGCAATTTTAGGCACATCGTTCTTCCCAAACTTAATCTCCAAGCCGTTCATTAACGGTCTGCATGTAGTTTTCTATATGGGCGCGATATTCGCATTCGTAGCAGCAATAGCATCCGCATTGCGTGGGCCGAGGCCCACTGCCAAATGATTTGACAGTTATTGCCAAGCTTGGACTGCTTACCTAGTTATAAAGTTTGGTTTTACATTTAATTGGATTTTGTCAAGGGATGCAGGAGCTGTGCCTTGTGTGCTGGCGTGCAACAAAACATTTTGGGAGGATGGGCCATGCAGGTAATGGCAGGGTATGGCGGAAAGGGATGGAAATGATGCCATGTTGACAAAGAGCATCTTGGCCAACTTAACACAAAATTTATTATATCAACTGTGGAAGTTTACTTGTTGGTATGGTACTCCTTTTCTTAAAAAGCCAGGAAGCCACTGAATTGACTGTGGCGTTTACGCTACTGCTTACAATTGTGCTTGCGCTTGTTATAACTGCGCGATACATGAAGAAGCGCACAAGCTCACTACTTTACTGGGGGCTTGGCATATGGGTCTTTGCAATTGGTGTGCTGCTTGAGCTGGCATTTGCAGTTGGGATTTATTCCGGCCTTCTCATCAAGCTCTATCTCATACTTGTAGCCATTTTAGTAGAGCTACTTGCACTGGGATCGATACAGCTCATAAAATCAGTTAAACTAAAGAGATTCTATTATGTTTTTGTGGTGATTTCTACCCTTCTTTTGATTTATTTCACTGCAGTAACGGACATGGGAAATCTGATACAATATTACGTTGTTTGGAATCCGCCGCCCCTTTCCGTAATATTGCTATCTTCTTTGATTACCTTCCCCGCAGCCATAGTGATTGCGGGGATAGCGCTGAAGGGATTTTTGCAACGCAGAAGCTACAAGCTCCTTAGCATAATAATAGGCGTTATTGAGGTCAGCATTGCAGGAACCCTTTACATAGTTGCTTATCCTGCCTTCCTGTATATTGCTGAGGTTTTGGGCATACTTCTTTTATGGTATGGATTCATTTGATGGGCATTATGCTGGATTCGGTCTTCTTTGACAGGTTCGCAATGGGCTTCTCTCTTGGAGTACACATACTGATAGTGATGTTTGGGGTCACCATGCCCGTAATAATATTGCTTGCTGACTATTTGTGGATAGCAAAAGGGGACATGGTGTACAAGACGCTCTCAAACCGTCTTGTAACCGCATTTGCAATACTATTTGCCGTGGGTACGGCTTCTGGGACCTTAGTCGCCATAGATCTTCTTGTACTGTGGCCAAAGTTCATGGCGCTTGTTGGGCAGGTTGCAATAAGCACAGTCAATATCGAAGTCATTGTTTTCTTTGCTGAGGCAATTTTCCTCACGACTTACTTTTTGTATAGAGAGCGGTTCTCAAGCAAATATGTCAGAGTGGTGTTGATGGCAATTGTTGCAATAGCTGCGGCCTCTTCAGGCGTCATGATAACGTATCTTAATTCATTCATGAATACGCCAGTTGGCTTCAACATAACCGCATATCTTCACAATGGCACACTAACTGACATAAGGCCATTTGCGGTGTTCTCTGCGCCTGCAGCAACGATAGAAGTGCCACACGTGCTTAGCACGGTATACTTTGCCGGATCTGCAACGATAATGGCATATTTTGCATTGATGCTTATGCTTAGCAAGGACAGGAAAAGAAAGGAGTACTATGGAAAGGCGCTCAGGCTTGCATTTGGCGTGTGCATGGTCGCGGTTGTATTCGCAATAATAACCGGCGTGCTGTCAATAGAATCGCTTATGACATTGCAGCCTGAGAAGTATGCAGCCATTGAAATAAACGTAAATACCACTGCCAATGCTCCCGAGATCATAGGCGGGACCATAGTCAACGGGACTGTGCAGGGAGCCTGGCTGATCATCCCGACACTACAGAGCCTGCTTGCCGGAGGAACTGCATCTGCGGTGGTGCCTGGGCTTTCTCAGTTCCCGCGCAGTACATGGCCGCCACTGTTCATCCATACCTTATTTGATCTAATGGTCATGTTCGGATTTGGGATAGGAGGAGTGTTGGCGCTGCTGCTTGTTATGCATCTGCTTAAAGTGAGGGTCTTTGATATGAAGATCGTGCAGATTATCTTGGTATTGATAGGCTGCGCGGCAATATTCATCCTTGAGGCGGGATGGATAGTCGATGAAGTCGGCAGGCAACCTTGGATAATTTATAATGTGATGGCTGTGTCCCAAGCAGCAAACCAATCGCAAACTTCAGGACTACTTGCTATCTTGATAATTATTGCTTACGCAGTGATATTGCCAATAACGTACTTTGTAATAAGGGCAGTCTTTTCAAAAAGGCCCTTGGATAAAGAGTTGAGACAATGAATTTGCTTGTTGACATAAACATAGTTGTCTTTGCGCTTGTCTTTTCGCTCTTTGCTGTTGAGACGGGAATTGCGCTACTGAATCTTCTGGCATATGAGAAGGTATGGAAAAGGACAACCCAGTACATTGCCGCAAGCTGGGCGATAAGCGGCACCTTTCTGGTATTCTATATCGTCAATTTTGAAGCAACGTACCCGCTCATACTTACCCAGGCTGGGACACTTTACATTGTGCCTGTACTTTTGGCAGGGCTCTTTGTGATTTTCAGGAATGCATTTATCGCCTACTCTGAATATGCAGAGGATGCGGTAGCAAAGAAGACCTTCGTAAGAGTATATGCAATTTCCACACTCATTGCAGTATTCTTGCTGATTTCTGTGCTCAGCTCAACAGTTACTGGAACTGGAGTGAACCTTAGTACAATGTCATTGGACTATTTGGAGATTTTATTCAATCCTTACAATTTGCTCATGTTTGTTTGTACTGCAGCAGTTTCAATCCTGGCAGTTATAATGCTCCTTAGCATAGAGAAGCCTTTGGGATTTGATAAGGTAACTGCGCTTTCATTGCTTTTAGTTATAATAATTGCCACTTTCCTTTATGCGACGCTTACATATGCGCCCTTTGTAGCGCAGGGGCTTGGCTCTCGTTGGCTCTACCTAATCCCTGGCGTAGTTATGCTGCTTGTGGCTGCAGGATTATACTTGAATAGGAAAGGGAGATGGAATGCCATCTGTGCGTTCTTGTGGCTCGTAACTACAGTAAGCGGATTTGAAACGCTTGGGCACCCGAAGATATTTGGAGGTGCATTAAGCATCAGCTCTTTCCTTGCCCCTCAGAGCGCGGCATCTGCAAGTCTGATAATTACAGTTTGCACTGCCATGTTGCTTGCAGTTGGTGCAGGCCTTCTCATATACGCGAACCGTAAATCCTCAAAGAAAGTTGCGCGCTACTAAAAGCTACATTTTCGAAAACTTGTGGTTAAACTTTATAAGCTGGAAATTTTCAAGTGGTTATTGGGCAGTTGTTTGGGATAGAACAGAGCGCATTTTGGAAGAAAACATTTAATACTGATTTAATTTATGTCTTTCATAGCGGGATTTTTATGTCTGTGGAGACGTTGGGCGCATTACTTAGGAACGGCAGCAGGCCACGTTTGTCTATGGATATAGATGAAGTTCTTGGAAATACTTTTGAGAACTTGCTTCATGTCTACAATAAGGCTAACGGCACAAATTTCACTATAGCAGACAATGTCAGTTTTGACCTGCAGTGGATGGGGCTGAAGAGCAGTGCAGAACTGATACCGTATTACATCAACACATGGAGGAGTAGGCACTCTGATATAAAGTTCCTGGGGAATCTTCGCTTGCTAAAAGCGCTTGCGGGCCATTATGAAATTGACCTGGTAACTGCAGGCAGTCACGAACATGAAAACTTAAGCAGCATTGATGCATTGAGGAACTGGCTTAAGATGCACATGCTGCATGAATTCCCCCTTGTTTTATGTCCCCCTAATACGAGCAAGGCGACACTTGGCTATAGCGTATATGTGGATGACTCTCCAAATCTTGCCAAGCTGATTGCTGGCAGGGAGGACAAAGTGCAGTTATTGGTGAAGGGTCCATGGAATAAGGACTACCACAGGACAGACATTAAGGGCATCATACCGGTGGATAATGTACACCATGCAGTTAATTTGCTGATCGAGGCAGCAAGAAGAGAACCGAGAAAGCTCAGGGCGGCATAGGCGATATCGTGGCAAAACCAGGAAGGCTTGTTGTGATAATAGGTCCGATGTTTGCTGGCAAGACGACCAAATTGATAGGGGAACTAAGGAAAGAACAGAAAAGAAAAAGAAGGACCATAGTTTTTAAGGCGGATTTTGATAGCAGGTACAGCAGCGCTGAGGTTGTATCGCACGATGGAGTGAAGGTGCCTGCTTACAGGATCCCTACAACTCAGAAAAGCTTGGGCCTGATCAGAAAAATATCTGAAAGTTACGAGGTAATAGCGCTTGATGAAGGGCATTTCTGGACTGAGACGGAGGGGATGGCTGACCTGCTCAATGAGCTTGCGTTCAGTTCGAAGATAGTGTATGTTTCTATGCTAAGTACGGGCATGTGGGGCGAGCCTTTCAAGATCGGAAAGGAACTTATACCCCTTGCAGATAAGGTGTATAGCCTTGAAGCCAAATGCGCAAAATGTGGAAAGGGGAATGCGATATTTACACAGCGAGTCGCACCGTATAAGGAGGGTGCAAGTATGGCAGATATGGTAGGCGGTGCAAAGGAATATCAGCCACGATGCAGGCTGTGCTTTGAGCAGCGTAAAATGGGCTAGATAGTGGAGGAAGTGCTTAGACTGCTTAGGAGAGATGGAACTTTAAGGATATCCCTGGACATCGATGTGACTATTGCGCGCATACATAAACCCATACTTGAAGAGCTAAACACAATTAATGCGGCAAAGGGAACCCCTACTTTTTATACGGAAGACACCCATATGACCCAATATGATTGGAGCGGTGTTGGCGAATCCTGGTCCACCATTAAGCCACTGTACGACCATGTATGGGTCAATAGGCATCATGAGATAGAGCTACTCGCAGATGTTTCCCTGATATACGGGCTTTGCGCCCATTATAAAGTTGAGCTTGTTACGCAGAAGGATGACCACATAACCTCCCTTAGCACCGAATTGTGGCTCAGGAAGCACGGCCTTGGTGGATTAAACCTGAACATACTCGCAAACGGGGAGGATAGAGTATCAATGGGCTTTGAAATCTATATTGATGATAATCCGGCATTGGTTGCAAAGGTAAAGAATTGCGAGGATAAGGTGCTATTCCTTGTGACAAGGCGCCAGAATGAACAAGAAGAAGCCGATGGCAAGAAAATTATAAGGGTGCCAAGCGTCGACCATGCGTCAAAAATGCTGCTTGAATGCGTGCGCGCATCTCCGAGAAGGAGGCTTGCCTTAGGAAGATAAGAACTCGTTTAGCTTTCCGTATCCCGCAAGCAGGTTGTCTCGCTCAAGCTGCTGGTATATCATGTACATTATTCCAACGGTCAGCAGGATGCCCATTCCGCTTCCTACAGCTCCGGTAAGGGTTGCGAATATTGCAAGGCATGCAACAGCTATGCTGCCCAGCACGGTGATTGTAGGTATGTATTTGTCCAGGACATTCTCTATTATCCTTGGATCCCTCCTGAATCCCGGAATCTGCCACCCTATGTCCTGAAGCTGCCCGGCCACATTCTTGGGGCTCTGCCCTGTCATCTCTATCCAGAACCTTCCGAATATAATGCACAGTATTATCAGCGTAAGGCTGTAAATGATGACATGGATCCATTCTGGCACCAGGACGCTGCCGCCCCATGGAAAGTATAGGGTGCTGGTACCGGTAAGCAATAAATTGAAGTATACAGCGTAGCCTACGCCGTATGGTTCTGGATACGGAGCTGGAAATGTTGGCGAAATAAGATACAGAAGCCCTCCGTTTATGTTTGTTGATGATACAGTCCTTCCGTTTACTTGCGATGAGGTAGTTGTATAAGTGCCCAGGAAGTGCGCGAAGTTTGCCAGAGGACCGCTATGAATGCTTGCAAGGAAGGTGAACCAGACCGTAAGCGATACTACCAGTGAGGTTGCAAGTATGACAGGCAGCACGCTTACATAGAGGAAGGGTATGGGAAGCCTTCCTCCCACTCCCCTGAACTGGCTGAATGCCAGTGGAAGCTCGACTTTCATATCGTACGCGTAGATGCTGACCAGCATCACTATTATTGCTGAAAGCAGAGGTCCGAACGCCAGCACAGCGTTTGACAGCGCCGCTGCGCCTCCAGCAGTTATTGCATTGGCAGCAGAGGGGATTATTATGTCTGCCGTACTTGCGATTACCGAATATGAGACTCCTCCTGCTATGAATAGGTTTATTCCTGAGGTTATTCCGTACTTCACCATTATCTCGTCAAGGAAGACTACGAATATTGCGCTTATTGCAAGCTGAAACGCCACTACAGCTGCGATTGGTATTTGTGTTGAGCCTATCAGCAGGAACTGTGTTGGGTTGACTGGAACGTAGCCATAAAGCGTGAATATTACTGACTCGACTACTGCGATCAATATGGCTGCAAGCTTCTGTATTGACTGGTACTTGCCCTTGTTTTCAGGGTTGGAAAGATCCATGTTTATTATTCCTGCACCCTGCAGGAGCTGCAAGACTATGCTTGCAAGTACTATGGGGCCGATGCCTACGGTTATGAGGGTCCCTACCCTTGCCGCAAAGATTATGTTAAGGATCTGGAGCTGTGTCTGCGATATGCCAGACGTATTTACCCCGAATGCGGGGGTGGAGAACATTACAAAATATATTACCATTATCAGCGCAGTCCATTTCAGCTTGTCTTCGAATGAGCCTGGCCTGTCAGGCTTCTTTACATGCGGCACTGCGCGAGTTATGCTATCGAGTATCGACATTCTAACCAATCTTATTTTCTTGGAATTCTATTGTGGTTGTGTATGTGTTATCCTTGTTCGTTAAGACGTTTACTTCTGTTGTAGTCTTATATGCTGATGATATAAGGCCAGATATGAGTGCAGTTGGTATAAGAGTGTATGGATATACTGAATTATAGCTATCAAATGTCAGCCTTATAATCCTTTTGCCTCTCCTGGCTTGCGCCATGGATACCTGCCTGACCCCAAAGTAGTTTGCTATGCTGCTTATTATGCGTTGTGTGTCGCTTTTTACTGTGCGCTGGGCAATTCTCTCGCCAGAGAGGACCAGGAGCTTCCTTACTTCCTCGAATATTGGCTGCTTAAGCAGCGGCAGGTATGCGAGTATGCGGTAGTATTCGTTGTCCAAATGCCTGAATTGGTTCTTGATTATCTCGCCTGATATGGAATTGGTTATTGAGCTTATGGAAATTTTAGGCTCCAGCCTTTGGTCGGTAAACGGAGTTGCAATAAACTGGCACGAATCCGCGTTCTTGTATACGCATCTTGATTCCCTTGCGCTTATCCTGACCCCTGTTGAAGATGAAAGATAGCCTGCGATTATGCCTGCCTCGTATAGGTGTATGTTCTTGCCGATGTTTGGCAGGTCGCGGTCCGTGTGCTTTGAAGTCACTATCAGCTTGTCCTCAAATGGATGGTACAGCGCTTCATGAAGGCCTATCCTTGCCAGGGCCGTTGTGAAATCCTCATTTCCATGCTGCTTAAGCGCGATCTCCCTGCCTACAGAGAACCCGTAGGTATACCCTATTTCCTCCATTTTCTGTGTTGCATTGTAGATTAGATTCTCTATCGCTGTGCCGTTCTGTGCGACAGTGCCGCTTTCTATGAGTTTGTCTATAAGGAGTCCCTCTATGTCATAGGCGGAGGTGGCGCGTGGAGCACTCTTTTGTTTTTTCGCAGCTGCGGGATGATGGATTTTTGCTTTTTGCTTGCGCTTTATTGTGTTTGCCTGCTTGTTTGGGGGCCTTGCCCTTGCCTTGGATTTGCGTGTATTCTTCTTTTTTGCCATAGTTACCGCGTTTCCATACTTACTGATTTACGCAAAGACTTATTATAATATATTCGGAACTTAATATCTTAATATGGACTGGCTCGGATTACTGGGCACGCTTGTTGTAGATGCATCAGCATCATGGGCCAGGATGTTCGCGGCTTTGTTCATTTCTGCAATACTAGCATTCATCTTCGGAGTCTTGGCTGCGACCTCAAAGACAGCAGAGAAGATAATAATACCAATAGTGGACATACTGCAGACCCTGCCAATACTTGCATTCTTCCCGTTCGTCATAGCCGTATTTACAATAATAGAACCGCCCATAATCGGAGTCAATGCTGCAGTAGTTTTTCTTATAATAACAAGCATGCTGTGGAACATGATATTCGGAGTGTATGAGGCAATAAAGACTTTGCCCAGCGAATTCTTTGAAGTAACTGAGATTTATCATTTTGATTTTTGGTCGAGAGTGAGAAGACTTTACATACCAGCAGCGTATCCTCGATTGGTTGAGCAGTCGATACTTTCCTGGGCCATCGGGCTTTTCTATTTGGTAACTAGTGAGATCTTTTCGACTGGAAATAAAAACTATACAGTGGCATATGGAATTGGGAGCGAGCTAGTAAAGCTTGGCGCGTCACAGAATTATGCAGCTTACATATTGGGCATAGTAGTCTTTGTGGTTTTTGTTATATTAACTAGGCTCCTATTCTTCAAGCCTTTGGAGGAGCATTCAACAAGGTATTTGAGGCAGCTTCCCGTGGGGAATACGGCGCCTACCCAGCTTAGGCAGGTATTCTACAACATACTTGAGAGGGGATTGAAATCCCCGTATGTTGGCAGGATAAGGCGCGTTACTAAGGACATACGGATAGTTAAGAGGCATCCGATGCACTTAAAGGAGCCGCAGGCAGAGTCGAAAGAACTGAACAGATTATATATTCTTATTGTGTTTCTGCTTGCCGCGTTTGTAGTTTATATTATAGCCTCAAACCACGTACTTTTATCGGATGAGCTGCAGATCCTGCCTGCACTGGCATTTTCTTTTGTAAGGGTGTGGTCTGCATTCTTGCTGATAAGTTTGATAGCAATACCGTTATGCATTTATTTGGTATTTATACGCAAAAACACCACCAAATACCTTGTGCTTTTCCAGGTATTGGCCTCGATACCTGCAACCATCGTGCTGCCCCTTATAGTGCAGGGATTGCACAGCAATGGAGAGGCAGTGGCATTCGTGATATTCTTCCTTAGCGGACTGTGGTATGTAGTATTTGGAATAATAGCTTCCACCAGGACGCTGCCGCCGAACATATTCGAGGTGCAGAGGATATTTGGAATCAAAGGCAAGCTGGCCTGGAAGAATATCTACATAAAGGCAATAATCCCGGGTTTCATTACTGGAGCGCTTACTGGCATTGCTGCGGAGTGGAATGCGAGCATAGTTGCCGAATATTTTACCGCTACCGGAATAACTGGCAATACAATAACCACCAGCGTTGGAGTGGGCATAGGCAAGCTGCTTGATACCGCCATTTCCAATACCGCAGACTTTCAGCTTATGGAACTTGCCCTTTTAAATCTTGTAGTGATGATATTGATACTAAACACGTTTGTATGGAAACGCGCCTACAGGAATGTAGCAAAGGTATATGGGTGACCAGATGAAGACGATATCTGTAGAAAATGTGGCGTACTTCTATGAAGACAGCCAGCGTGAGGTAATAGACAGCGTCTCGTTTTCAGTAAACCGGGGGGAATTCGTATCCATCATAGGGCCATCGGGCTGCGGCAAGTCAACCCTGCTTAGGATAATCTCTGGGCTCATACCGCCGAGCAGAGGAAAAGTTATGTTTATGGGCAGGGAGATCACGGGCCCGAATAGGAAATTATCTTTCGTGTTCCAGGACTTCGCATTGTTTCCTTGGCTCACAAACCTTGAGAATGTAGAACTCGGGCTCTCATTCTCAGATGTCAGCGATGATGCAAAGGACAAAAAAGCCTCGGAGCTTCTGGACCGTTTTGGGCTCGGCGGGTTTGAGAAATCTTATCCGAATGTGCTAAGTGGAGGAATGAAGCAGCGCGTGGGTATCGCGCGCGCAGTCGCGTCAGATCCGCAAGTCCTGCTTATGGACGAGCCTTTCAGCTCTCTTGACGAGCTTACGGCTGAGACGCTACGAAGCGACATAGTGTACATGCTTGAAAACAAGAACATCTCGGTCAATACCGTAATCATGGTGACGCATAATGTGGAAGAGGCGGTAGAGCTTTCGGACAGGGTTGTAGTCCTGTCTAACAAGCCTACAGTCGTAAAGAAAGTAATACAGATAAGGTCGAAGAGGCCGCGCGACAAGAAATCTGGGGCATTCTCTGACGTCGTAGATCAGATATATGCAACGCTTGCCAAGTAGCTATTTGCCCCATATGCCCCTAAACGAGTCCCAATTTACGGAGTTGTAATCCTTTGCAAGATCTATGTTCCTTATGGGAACGTCCCCTTTTATCACCTTGACTATCCTTCCTGTTGATAAGGTGGGATTGTTCTCCTTGTATATCTCCTTGTGCGCGATGATCGTGTTCTTTATGGCTGATCCTTCATTATCAAAATGGCCCAGGCCAAACAGGAGAAAACTGCCGCTGCATAGTGCAAGGAACTGGAACGAGTTTATGAAAGGCAGCTTATCATCCAGGCCAATATAATACTCGCGAGCCTTTTCAGATCTTGACATAATACCTGGCGCAAACTCGTAGTTCATGAAAAATGCGGTGGTGTATCCGCTTTGTGGAACGTCAAGGGTTATTGTATACCTCTTGACAAGTCCGGATTTTGACAGCTTCCTGAACCTGTACCTTATTGTCTCGACGCTAGATCCCAGCTTCTTCGCCAAGGCTACGTGGCTGAGCCTCGCGTCCCCATTAAGCTGCAGTAGCAGCTCCCTGTCAAGCCGGTCAAGCGCCTTGTTGTTTGATATAAATCGCTTTAGAGTTGCATTGGTCAGTGGTATGTAGCCGGTATGCGACATTGCTATGAAAGATGGTTTTATAGTGGGTCTGTATTTAAGGAGCTTTAGTGTTGTTCTAAGCCCCCAGTATATGTACTCCTCGTTGGATTGGGACACCATGTTTATAAGGAGGTCGAAGTCGCCTTCGGTCACTGCGGCCAGCCTTAACATGTCGTCATCTTTGAATATCTCCTCAAGCTCCTGTGGCTTGGGCTTTACGCCGAACTTTATTGCCAATATCTGGTTGTGGGCTATGCCCAGGGGCTTCTTATTGAACTCTATCGTGTATCTTATGCCGAACTCCTTTTCCATGGTCTTGAGGTTGTTTATTACGGTTGTGCGAGAGCAGCCCAGCTTCTTCGCGAGCTTTGTAACGGATATCCGAGAATCCTCGCTCAGCTCCCTGCGCATTGCTCTCTTCACGTAACTGTACTCGTAGACCTTCATCTACGACCCAACCCGTAGGGTTGTCGGCATATCACATTAATAAAGATTTTCTATACAAACACGT
>JAGWHH010000023.1 GCA_028866935.1 Microcaldota archaeon
ATAAAAAAAGAAATTGTTGCAAAGGTCAACATCCTCAATCTATTTGCAACTATGAGGTGAGTTATTGGACACAGCACTATTCCTCGATACATTTTTATATCAGAAAATTTTTATGTAAACATAGGTAATAGTTGTGAGTACAAATAGGATGAGAAAGTTTGTAGCAGGCACAGCAATAGCAGCATCATTTGCAATGGGCGGATCTGCCTTGGCCGAGGCGCAGGTAGGAGGTTCACATGCTCCAAAGGAGAAGCAAACATTTTCTGTAAGCGCTATTGCAGACCAGTATGATTATGGTACTTTCAGCATAAGCACAAGTACGACTAGCGGAGGTAATCATAACTACAGGATCGAATTCCTTGATAATTACAGGGTTACAAGTACTACAAGATTCTCCGAAGTAGGCAAGAACCAGACCTTCTTCTACCTATACAATGCAGTAAATCTTAATCCGGCAGACAAGGATGGTGTTATAGTGCAATTAATGAGAGGGAATAAAGTGGTAGAAGCTAACTCGGCTCCAATAGCCCCTATGCAGATCACAAATTCTGGCACCGTATTTAATATCCAACGTGGCAACCTAATAACTTATGCTGGATTTAATGTGCAGCTTCTTGGGTCACAGGGGGTTGTTCCGGCTCCTGCCGTGCCTGCCTTAGGCATTCCTGCTTCAGCAGTAAATGCATTCGCAACTGTGGGCATAATGCAAGCGAATGCGGTTCCCACAATTAGCTCCAATGGTGTAATAACGTTTCCAAGTTTCTCTTCGTTTGAAGTACCTGTAGATTACTACGTGCGTCAGGCTAAAGGAAACACGCTTCTCATATTGCGCATATTGCAAGCTACTGACTTAGGCGCTACTATAGGGTTTGCATCAGGTCAGATCCCAGTGCCTACTACAGCTCCAGGTAATCTGCTGCCAAAAGGGGAATGGACAGGCGCAGGCAGGGTAGGCTCCGATACAAATCCAGTAACAGTAGACAGTGATAATTTTCCATGGCAGCAATCAAATCTCAACAGAACTCTGAACAATTCTATAAGTTTTTGGAGTGGATTTAAGGGAACCGAATCAAAAGGCGCTTACTTTGAGTATGCAGATGGCAGTAGAGAAGTATACATGACCCCAAAAGACATGAGCCCAAATCTAATTAGGATTAAACTTGGAATAAATCCGTCATGCCAAGGGCTTTATACTGACTGTAGCATGATCCTAAGGCCTTAAAAATATATTTCCTCGGCAGGCGTTGGAGAAGTAGCAACATGTCAAAATTCTACTTCTCTTGCAAACTGATTCTTTAGCAAAGGTAGTCTGAAGGACCCGAGAAACCTGGCCGTCTTTCAATGCGGAGATGAATTGGATCCTTCAGCGCAATAGCAGATAAACGCTTTCTTATCGACATTTTATCATTGGCCGCTGCGCGCAGGACATACTATGCGCGTTGCACTGCCAGAGAACAACAATCCTGGATAGTTGAACGGCCATAGATATAAAACATGGTGTTGGCTTAAATCAACACTGCCTTGAATAGTACATGAAGTACAGGCACGGCACAATGCAAACCCCAGAAATCGCTCAAGAAATGAGGCAGATACCCATGCAAATTGCCTCTCAAAAAGGTATAATAGAAAGGGGATATGGATCTGAACTTAGCGATGCACTCGCATATATTAGAGGGATAGTGGACTAGAGACCAAATCAACTGCTCCTAGTTTTGGATTTTGTATCAAGCAAAAAATATTGGTAGAGAAGCGCAGCAATAAGTGCCCCCAGTATTGGGCCTATCCAGTAAACGTACCAGTTGGTGAAATTCAGCGATACTATCTCTGGGCCAAGCGCCCTTGCAGGGTTTGCCGCTGCGCCGGTAAACGGGCCTGCAACAAGTATTCCGATAAAGAGTGCAAGCCCTACTCCGAATCCTGCTATCTTTGGAGCACGCTTGTCAACAACTGTGCCAAAAACTGCAGATGCCAGTACAAAGGTTATTGCAGCCTCGATGATAATTCCCTGCCATATGCTTATGTTTGAGCTCAAAGATGGGGCTCCAAACCCAGAAAGCATTACTGCCTGAATTGGAAGTGCAAGCAAGAGTCCTGCTCCTATTACAGCGCCGATTATCTGCGACAAGATGTAGACTGCGCCTTCCATGGGCTTTATCCTTTTGGTTGCAAGCATTGCCACTGTAATTGCAGGATTAATGTGTCCTCCAGATATGCCCATTGCAATAGATACGGCAAGTGCAAGCGCAATTCCGTGAGCTAGCGCCACAAGCAGAAGCTGTGATGAACTTGGGCCATAAAAGTAAGTCGTAGTTACTATTGAACCTGCACCAATGAAAACGAGTAGAAAGGTGCCCAGCGTCTCTGCAATTGCCCTTTGTCTGAGTGGTATTGCTGCCATTTTATCAGATAAAATAGCAGTGAAAAAACTTAAAAAGAGATGCTAAACCAGATATTTCCTGATATTCTTCTCAATGCCGTAATACCTAGTCATTAGCTTTGCGGCCCTTTCCTTTGCCTGTTTATGCGTAAGCTTGATCCTTGCCTCTCCGCTTGCAACTGCGGCTTGTGCGACGGCTGCTGCAATCTCCGGCATTATCCCGAGTGCGAAGTCATCTCCGCGTATGCTTGCTATTACATGGTCCCTGTCCGGCTTCTTGCTCGCATTTGCTATTGCATTTGCTGCGCTTTGAAGCATCTCGTAATTTACCTTCTTTGCCCTTGAGTCAAGAAGGCCGCGCATTATTCCAGGGAATGCCAAGAGGTTATTTACCTGGTTAGGGCGGTCGCTCCTTCCTGTTGCGACTATGAATGCTCCAGCCTCCATCGCCTCTTCATATTCTATCTCAGGATGGGGGTTTGCAAGAGCAAAGACTATTGGCTTCTCGTTCATTGACTGTATTATGTCCTTGTTGAATGCGCCCTGCGACGATGCGCCTATAAGCACGTCTGCTCCAGGCGAGATCTCATAGAGATTTCCATTTTCGCCCTTTGGATTTGTCAGGTTTGCTATCTCCATTTTGTAATCGTTCATGCTTTCCTTCCTGCCTTTGTACAGCGAGCCGGTCTTATCCACTACAACTATATTTTTGAATCCTGAATGAACAAGTATGTCCGTAATGCCAAATCCTGCAGATCCTGCGCCGTTGACTACGATTTTTGCGCTCTTGTCCTTTCCTGCAAGCTTAAGCGAGTTAAGAAGTGCTGCGAGTGTAACCACTCCGGTTCCCTGTCTGTCATCGTGGAAAACTGGTATGTCGAGCTCCTTTTCGAGTCGGTGCGCAATCCTAAATGACTTGGGCGACTCTATGTCCTCAATGTTTATTCCGCCAAATGCGGGGGCAATATTCCTCACAAGCTTGACTATTTCATTCTCGTCCTTTGTATCCACGCAGATGGGGATTGCATCCACGCCGCCGAACTTCTTGAACAGGGCGGCCTTTCCTTCCATTACAGGAAGGCCGGCCTGAGGTCCTATGTTTCCAAGGCCCAAAATTCTTGTTCCGTCGGATACTATGGCTATTGTATTGGACTTCATCGTGTAATCATAAACCTTGTTAATGTCATCGCGTATCTCTTCGCTTACAAGGGATACCCCGGGAGTGTAATAGGCTGATAGCTCATCCTCAGTCCCAAGGTGCACTTTTGGAAAGATCTCGATCTTGCCCTGTGCTCTTTTATGTAGGTCAAGTACGGTCTTCTTATCTACCATGACCTTTACCTTTTCCCATTTTTGCCCTGACGCTTATCGGCACCATGAACCTGTAAAGAAGTATGGCCATTGCTATAGTGAATGCAACCATGATTGGAAGAGACACGGACCTGTAATAAGAGATCGATACGTACTCCTGGCGCGCTGACGCATATGCATTATCGGCATATACCACTGCAGTGTCAGGAGAGGTGTTGTAAAGGCTAATTGCCTTGTTCAGGTCGCGGTATGCCACAGTAAGGTTTGGCTCGAAGATTAGATAGCCGCTCTCGTTTACCGTATTCACGTATTGTGTAACCTGGCTGATTGTTGCATTGGCCTGTTGCACAGTATAGTTAGAATTAGATACCTGCTGCGCTGATGCAAGTCCTGCAAAAAACGCAAGAATGATGATTACCAGGCTACGCTTCAACATAATTCCATCCCGATAGGCGGGCTGTAAGCAAAACGCTTACAGGTTTACGTCTATATTAAGCTCTTTCTTAAGCTCCCTGTACCTGTTTCTTATCGTTACTTCGGTTACGCCTGCTACATCAGCGACTTCCTTCTGCGTCCTCCTCTCCCCTGCAAGCGCGCCAGCTATGTAGACTGCGGCTGCTGAGACACCTGTAGGGCTCCTGCCGCTTACCAGCCCCTTCTTCATTGCCTGCTTTAGCAGAAGTACTGCCTTCTCCTGTGCATCTCCACTGAGCTTTAGTGCGGATACGTACCTTGGCACATAGCTTGACGGATCAGTAAGAGGTATCTTTAGCTTAAGTTCGTGCGCAATCACTCTGAAGGATCTTCCTATTTCCTTCTTTGGAACTCCCGAAACCTGAGCTATCTCATCGAGCGTCCTAGGCATCCCTGCATCTCTGCACGTCGCGTACAGAGCAGCGTTTACAACGGTCTCTATAGGTCGGCCACGGATTAGGTTGTTCTTTACGCACTGCCTGTATAGCAATGCTGCCTGCTCCCTGATGTTGTCCGGAAGCCCAAGATAACTTGCTACACGGTTCAGTTCTGGAAGTGCAATAAGGTAGTTTCTCTCGCTTGAGCTTGCAATGCTGGCTCTCTTGTGCCACTTCCTCATCCTGTACAGCTGCGCCTGCCTCTTTGATGGAAGCTTTGTCCCCCTGATGTCCTTGTTATACATGTCTATTTCAGTGACAAGGCCCTTGTTTGGCTTCATGTACTTTATCGGAGCCCCGGTTCTTGCCCTTGCATTTCTCTGGTCAGCATCAAATGCCCTCCATTCTGGACCTACGTCAGTTACGTTTTCCTCTATTATAAGGCCGCAATTGTTGCAAACGTACTCTCCCTTTTCATTATCGAAAATGATATCACTGCTGCCGCAGCTAGGACACTTCTTGATCTCATCAACACGATCCATCATCCTTGGCATTTCCATCTTCCTAGGGGTGAACTCAGGCTCTGCCTTTGCAGGTATCTCTATCTCAAGATCTGGAGGCGCCTGAGTCTGATTCTTTTTTGACTGTTTTATCTCTTTTTTGGCCATTTATATCACGCTAAGCAAAATATAGATTGATTTTTAAAACTTTGTTAAAATCAGCACTAAAATAGTGGACAATCAGATATATAAACCTTTTTATTTATCTCGTCTGCTAGACTAGAGAACGCTTATATAGCTACTTATGCCCTTTTTGATACCTTAAATGCAGCTATTTCAGCGGCAATAACTTCATTTCCGATATGGGGATTCCTGGCTGCCACTTCTATAATTGACAATACAGCAGTGCCCATTCCGTTTTTTAGGTTTAGTATGTGTGGCCTGTTCTTAAAGTTCTCCCATGCAAGCTCAGGATAGTTCTCAGCTATCACATGCGCTACTGCCTTGTAGTCAGGAGCGTAGGCAGGAGTTTGGGTTTGGGAATATAGCTTTAATATCTGCTCGTGCGCTTTGTCAGAGGCAAGTATCTGCGCTGCCCCCTCGTGCTTTGCAACGCGGTGCGCAACGCCATTAAGCACCATTATCTCTGGCTTTTCGAGCATCACAAGTGATGCCTCAGCATGATAGGCTGCATGCCAAGCTATAGAGTAATTGAGATATGTCATCTTCAATGCCTCATCGTTATATGCAACAAATAGTGCATCAGCAGGGTTGTGTATTACCAATGTGAGTAGTTTGTGCAAGGGCGAATCGCGTGAGAGATCCGATTTGTGCGCGCCTGCAATTAGGTCCAGCAACTCTCGCTCTCTCCCGTTGACTGACTGGACTTTGCCGTTTGATGCTGGTTTTGTGATTGCCACTTTATCCCGTATTATATTGGGGTTGTTTTTGATATTTAAACAGATGGATTTTTTACAAGATTGTAACTTTCTCTGTTATTTTGGTCAGCCGTAATTGTTGTCAGTGTAGTTATTGATCCTGTACAAGGCGAAATGGTTTCCTGTGCTGTTTTCGGACGCAAGCACCGTAAGGTTATATCTCGAGTAGGTCTTGCATGAGCTTCCCTGGTATGGAGGCACATTGCACCAGAATCCGTAATCGATCACAAAGCAGCTGTAGTGGGATGCAAACGCATCAAAGCTTGGGTCTGGCGAGCCCAGCATGCCGATCTGCGCTGAGCTCCTGTTTAGCTCGTACCACACATCAGGTGTAAATGAAAATACAAGGCAGTTTGCCGGAACTGCATTATAATTTGCATTTATGAAGTTGGTAGCTGCAAATGCTGTCTGCTGTTGCGGCATGTCTGATGGTGGCATCGTTACAGCACTGATCGCTGTGACGAATGGATATATCGCAAATATAAGCAACATCACCATGACGGATAGCAGTCCGAATGCAGCAAGCTTACTTGCGCTTAGCCTTGGTCTTCTGAACTTCTTATTTGCAAAGCCGATTATCCAAGGACCTAATTGGCCTATTGAAACTCCGGCAAGTATTGCAATTGGAGGATAGACCTGCAGCATGAACCGAACATCAACGCCGTAAGTTATTGAGCCGGCATAGAAGAAATCGTAGAAAATATGGAAGGATAGTATCCAGAGCCCTAGCATGAGCAGAATTTCCCTTTTTCCATGCTTTACTGTCAAGATCAGAAGTATCAATCCCAATATTGCAGCAACAGTGGTGAAAATAGAGAAGTATGCAGGATAGTAGCTATGTGCATTGTATGCTCCCAAGAAGAATCCGACATTTGGGCCAAGGTTACAGGATAGGTAGCTTAGGGAGAATGTATGATTGGACTGAGAACTTGAACTGCAAACATATCCGGAGCCATAATCAAGGTTATTTAGCTGGTATGATATGTAATAGACTTCTGGAAGGAGCAGGAGTACGAATGCGAAAACAACAAGTGCGCTCTTGTTTATGTCAAAAGTGATGAGATCAGATATTCTGCCAATCGGGTCAAATTTTTTCCCTCCGAGTAGGTAAATCAGAAGGAATATAGGAACCAGTATCGCTGCCTCTATCCTGAGGTAGACGGATATCGCAAGTGCTGATAGGAAGAGGGAGAGGGTGCCAGTGCTTTTGTTTCTATCATAAATTACATAGCATAAAAATGCAAGAGTGCTAAACATCATCATGCCCAGGTCAGGGCTCATCTGCGTCCTTGACCAGATAAATATTTCGGGTATAAGTGCGAACACTACTGCTGACGCAGCCCCGACCTTCTTATCAAAAAGTATTGAGGCGAGCAGGAAAACGAGAATTATTGAGAGGGCGCCTGCAAAAAGCTGAAAGCCGTAGGCAGTTGCAGTGCCCACCCCAAAAATGGCGAACGCAATTGCAAGATAGAATGACCATTCTACAGGATCGTGATATATCTGGCTATTCGGGCACTGCGCTGCTTGCGCGGTGCCGTATTGGCACCATAGGGCATTAGCGTTGTGAAGTATGTTGAGTGCTATTCCCTGATAGATATTCTCGTCGAAATAGAGCTGCTCTACGGGATGGACATAGAGTGCTGAAAAGGTAATGAAGAAGAGGACAGCTACGAATGCAATCGATACGCTGTACCTATCAAGTCTGCCCCTGAATACGTTTTTTATTTCTTTGAATGAGAGTACTGCAGATAGAACCAACGATGCAAAAAGGATTATGTACGTTGCTGTAAGTGCATATCCAATAATCATGGTATGATATTGCCAGGTAGGAATTTAAGCCTTAGTCTCAGTGAAGAGTTTAGGTTATGCATACTGCCCGCATAGTGGCAATGTTATTAAGCATTTTCGCCAATTTTTAATCAGGTAATTATGCTGGATAAAGTATATACGGCACAGGGATCCCCAAATATAGCGCTTGTCAAGTACTGGGGCAAGAGAAACGAGCGGCTGATACTGCCTCAAAACTCATCAATAAGCCTGACCTTGTCATCAGACATCCTGAACACTACCACAAGCGCAATGCTCTCCAAGAAGATCAAGAAAGACATGTTCTATCTTGATGGAAAACTCCAAAACCTTGAGGATAAAGAGATACGCGAGAGGTTTGGGATGGTTGACAGCATGAGGGATCTTGCTAAGGTAAAGGAAAATATATTGATAGTGTCAAAAAACAACTTCCCTGCAGGAAGTGGAATGGCATCGAGCGCATCTGGAATTGCAACACTAGCGTATGTGCTTAATGGGGCGCTTGGACTTGATCTGAACCCGCGAGACCTTTCAATAATTGCAAGGCAGGGAAGCGGAAGCGCGTGCAGGAGCATATTCGGAGGGCTTGTAGTATGGCACAGGGGCTCACGCGCAGATGGAAAAGACTCTTATGCAGAACAGGAATTCGATGAGAGCTACTGGCCCGACCTTATAGACAACATAGTCGTAGTATCGCAGGAGAAGAAGAAGGTCTCATCGCGCGCCGGAATGCGACAGACCGTAGAGACTAATCCGCTCTTCAGGCAGCGTCCGCCAATAGCAGAGGGACGAGTCGAGGAGCTTATTTACGCATATAGGCAGAGAAATTTTGATTCGATGGCAGAATTGATTATGGCAGATAGCAATGAGATGCATGCGCTTATGCTAAGCACCCGTCCATCCATAAGATATCTTAACAACAATTCTTTCAAGATAATGGATGCAATAGAGAATTTGAATGAGGAAGCAGGAGGGAATGTTGCTGCTTATACTTTTGATGCAGGTCCGAACGCAAACATAATTACATTGTCAAAATACAAGGACCAGGTCTTCAAGGCGCTAAAGCCGCTTCAAGACTCAAAAGACATACTTTACATAAAGACATCAGGGGTAGGAGAGGGGCCGAGGATGCTTGATGATTCAGATTCGCTTATAGAACAAAGTAGATTATCCCCAAAGTGATGAAGTGGAAGACAAAGAGATAAATGTTAAGGCACCAGGAAAGATATTGTGGCTTGGAGGGTATTCTGCAGTCGAAAAGCCAAATATAGCGTACTCAACTGCAGTCAATACCTATGCAAGTGCAGAGATCAAGTTGCGCAAAGACAATAAGGTGGAATTTCATGCGCCGCAGCTGCGCCTAACTGCGCAGGGCATAGTAGATACCGGATTAGGAACGATAAACGCAGATATCCACAGGGAACTATTCTTGCTAAAAACCGCGTCGGAAATTGGCCTCAGGTACGTTGCAGCACTTGGAGTTAAGTTTTCTGGGTTCAGCATCACGACCAGGACGGATAAGGAGTTTGCCTACAGTAGTTCAGAGGAAAAAGTCGTAAAGAGCGGACTTGGAAGCAGCGCGGCCATAACCGTTGCGGTAATAGGCGCAGTGCTAAAAGCATTCGGAGTAGACGCAAGGAAAGATGATGCGCTTCACAAGCTCTCGCAGGCTTCGCATGGCATAGCTGAAGGAAAGGTTGGGAGCGGCTTTGACATATCAACCGCAGTGTACGGAAGCATATTCTATTCGAGGTATTCTCCAGATATCGTAAAGTCATTTCCAAAAGAGTACACCAACGATGATCTTCTAAAACTTGTAAAAAGAGAGTGGGACTACCAGATTGAACAGTTTGCGCTTCCTGAAAGGTTTAAAATTGTGTTTGCGAATTTTGGAGAGTCGATGATTACAACCAAGGCTCTGTCTAGCATGTCAGAATTCAAAATAAAGGACCCGAGGACGTATAATGACTTGATAAGGGAGATAAACGGGCAGAATTTGCTTGCAGTGGATGCGCTCAGGAAGATAAAGAAGGGTACAGATGCGATGGATGCTTTCAAGGAGGCATTTGAAAGAGGGCGGATGCTGACCAAAAAGCTGGGAATGCTTAGCGGTATTGGAATAGAGCCAGACGACTGCACCAAGCTCATAGAGGATAGCAGACATAGCGGGGCATTTGTTGCAAAGCTTCCTGGAGCAGGAGGCAAAGACTCGATCGCCGCGTTGACAGTTGGTGACGAAGATTATAATTCACTGCGGGCTTTCTGGAAGAGCAAGAAGGAGCTGTCAGTCCTAGGCCTGAATGCGGTTGAGCAGGGCGCGATTTAATCCAGGAAGGATTTAGCTCCGATGAAAGATACCTTTGAGTTCAAGACAGTGAACCCGCAAGAATTCAGATCAGACAAAAGCCGCTCTTTTTTGCCCCTTACCAATGCTATTGCAATTCCACCTCCGCCTCCGCCGCTTAGTTTTGCGCCGTACGCGCCGCATTTCTTTGCAGCATCCACTGCCTTTTCTAGGCTTTCGCTTGACACGCCTAGTTTTTCTAGGAGCATTTGGTCATCATACATGCACTTGCCTAAGGCCCTCAAGTCCTTCCTCTTTAGTGCATCTAGGCCTTTTACTGAACATTCATCGATCTGGTCAAGGATTTTCTCAGTTGTGGCCTTGTCATTTTTATACAGTTCTGCTACATGGCCAACCGTATGCGCGGTTGACTTTTTAGGCCCAGTATCGATTATGAGCAGGTTGATTGCGGTTTGTATGTCCTCTCTCTTTGCGCCGTTTGCAGAACTGAATGTAGTATACCCTCCGTAAAATGCCGTACTGACATCGATCCTGCCAGCATTCTCGTTCAGGTGTATAACTCTATCCCCATCCCTGCTTAGGTCTATTATTTGAGAATCTTCAAGACGTGATCTTGTGCTTTTCAGTAACCCTACAACAAAGACCGTTGAGAGCGCCGCGCTGCTTGCAAGGCCTTTCTGTATCGGTATGTCTGAATGCATGCTCACTTTGTTGCCAGTAGGATCGATCTTGAATTCGCCAAGCATCCTTGCGGCAATGGTGGCAAAAGGAAGTACGTTTTGATCGATATGCTGCTTTGCTAGGTAATCCGCAATATCCCTCTTTGACTTGTATGAACTATACAGCTGCTCAAGTTCTTCCTTTCCAAATCTGCCTTTGATGTTTAGTTGAGGTATGTCTATGGCTAGGGTCTTGGATTTTGTTTTTGATACCCTGGCCTTTGCATAAAGCTTTATCCCCATAGCTATTGCAAGCCTCCCATAAACTACCGCGTGCTCCCCAAGCAGCTTTACGACTCCGGGCGCCTTGACATTTTATTTATTGCATGTTACTTAAAAGCTTAGTGTGAAGTAAGTAATTTAAAGATTAGAGCGTATGAATAGTGTTTATTGCTAGTTTGTGTTAAAATGGCAAAAAGCGAACCGTCAATATTGAAGGATCACGTAAAGGACGTGAAGCTCAAGAAAGGGATGAGCGTAAAGCAGCTAATAGACGTGCAAAGAAAAATAGGCGGCTTTTCAGCACAGCACATGATAGAGGGAATAGACATACTTAAGGAAATGATAGACGACAAGGACTCGTTCAACTTCCTCTCATTCCCCGCAGACATCATAGCGACAGGGCTTCGTGGAATGATAGCTGACTGTGTGAAGTACTTTGACGCGCTGGTTATTACTGGCGGAACGCTTGATCATGACCTTGCAAAAGCATACGGGGGCAAATACAGCTTGGGAAAGTTTGAGGCTGACGATGCGAAGCTAAAGGAGATGGACATATACAGACTAGGAAACATATTCATAGGAAGCGACCAGTACGGCCTGGCGGTCGAGAAGTACTTCAATGAGATCATGAATGACATATATAGCTCAAGCGACTACAAAAAGGAGTACAGCGCAAGCGAGCTTATAAGGGAATTTGGCAAGAGGATGAAGGATGAGAGCTCAATCATAAGGCAGGCATACCTGCATAACATCCCGATCTATTCTCCGGGCATACTTGATGGCGCTTTCGGAACGCAGCTGAGCCTATTTGCCCAGGACCATGACTTTAAGCTCAACCTTATCCGTGATGAACTGGAGCTAAGCAACATCTCCTTTGACAACAAGGTAACAGGGGCCCTTATGCTCGGAGGAGGAATCAGCAAGCACCATGTCATATGGTGGAACCAGTTCAAGGGAGGACTAGATTACGCAGTGTACATCACAACAGCATCGCAGTACGACGGCAGCCTTTCCGGAGCAAGGCTTACAGAGGCAGTATCATGGGGGAAAGTGAAGCCAAAAGCACATTACACAACAATTGATGGAGACATAACGATCATATTGCCAGTAATGTTTTCATATTTAGAATTATTCTGAGCGTACAACATGCAAGGCCAACCAAACATAATCTTTGTTATGCTTGACACTGTGCGCGCAGACGCGCTTGGAAGTTACGGCGCAGGGCGTCAACTTCGCAATGTAGACGCAGTGGCAAAGAAGTCCTTGCTATTTGAGAACGCTATTGCGCCATCGACATATACGCTTCCTTCCCACCTCTCGATATTCCTAGGCAGGCGGCCCAGGTCAATAAAGGCACTTATGAAAGACAATATTAAGAACTACAATAACAAGACAGACCCCTTCCTGAAGAAATCGAGCTACCTGCAGAGCAGGGACATGACACTAGCCAAGCATCTGGCATACATGGGATATGACACCTCTCTTTTCTCAAACAATCCATTCGTATCTTCAACTACCGGAATTACTGACGGGTTTTCGCATGTGGATAACATGTTTGTTGAAGGAAAGATAGACGGGGGCAATTTGTCAGTAAAGGTCGTATTGAAGATGATAGACAGCGACTTTGTAAGGAACAACCTGATCCGCCTTGCCTATTTCCTATGCGGGCTCTTTCCCGATGAGACACTTGATAGGATGTACCTCAGGCTGAGGAAAAAGGCAATCAGGCACTTCTCAGAACAGTACGGATATTACAACATTGACAGCGGCGCAAAGCTTACAAATGAAAGAATAAAGAGATACCTGAATGCAAACCGTGAAAACAGAAATTTCATGTTTGTCAACTACATGGAGGCGCATGAGGGATACCCTACAAACCTCATAACCGAACGTGAGATAGTCCAGGATAAATGGCTGCACATGATAGGGCAGAACCATGAAGAGGATGCAGGGGTAGAGAAGGCAGCTTACCTGAAGAGGATAGAATACCTTGATGAGCGCATAGGCGAGCTTCTCGGCACGCTGAAAAGCAGTGGTATCCTTGACAATGCGTATGTGGTATTTGCAGGGGACCACGGACAGGCATTCATGGAGCATGACCAGATGTACCACAACGTCTTCCCTTATAACGAGGTTATCAAAGTTCCGCTCTTTGTATCAAGATATGAAAATGGCTCTCAAGTTGACATAGGAAAGCGTGTCCAATCCCAGGTAAGCCTGACGTCATTAAACGAAATTTTGCCGGATTTGGGATACGGGGCAAACCTTGATGAACTTAACTTTAACAACAAGTTCGTAGTCTCTGACCATATGGGCATAACTGAAGTCTGGGACACCTATCTGCTCAAACTGCTTAAATCGAGGTCTAAATACGCTAACGCAGTTTATAGGAGCAAGATGCGCTTCAATACTTTCGCAACTGCTATTTTCCACAAGAACTACAAACTCATCCATTTTTACGGAAAGAGAAAGGATGAGCTATACAGCACTGACGATTTACAAGAGCAAAACAACATCTTGGATGATAGAAGGGACATCGCATTAAAGATGGTCCAGTATAATAAATTCGTCTCCTAAAACCGTACTTTCTGAAAAGGCATTTATAGTTTAATCCAGTTAATATATTGGGGAATGGGAAGTAAGGACACTGGGCTTAACTTTGCAATTGGGATTAGGTGGTTTGGGTGCAAGAAATGTAAAAAATGCTTCAGACATTCTTTAGAATGTCGTATATAGTAACTATCCCTATTGCCTTTCCGTTCTCCGTAACGATTATTGCATCCCAATTCTCCAGAATTGGCTTTATCTTCATTATTTCAGTATTCTTATCGATCTGAGGGAGTGGCGCTTTCATCACGCTTCCAACTGGCCTCTTTTTTACTAAGTCGGGGGACTGGGTCGCGATGCTGAGCAGGTCCTTCTGGTATATTGTTCCGACTACGCGCCTCTCAGAGTCAAGGACCGGAAGCTGTTGGAAGTCATAATCAGTAAAGACGCTTATTGCATCTGCAACAGAATTTTCCGGACGTATGAAGACTATGTGGCGGTGCATTATCTCCTGC
>JAGWHH010000024.1 GCA_028866935.1 Microcaldota archaeon
GGACTCAACTTGGTCGAGTTCTTGCTCGCCCATCCTACCTGCAAGATAGTCAACAATTTTTCTTGCATTTCCCGTGCTGCTGCTATGGTACAACATAGCCTCAACTTCCCCGCTCATTTTAACTGCGATATCTTGATCGCCAAACGAATTGATTAATTTTACAGAATTAGACTTGCTAAATACGGCTACTATCTTATCGAGTGTGTTTATGTCCTGCACTGCAGCTATGCTGAGCAGACGCAGTCTTACCTGATCATGTTCAAAGCGCGATATGGTCTTTGCTAGAATTTCTACTAGACTAGAATCTTTTATCCGTTCTATTATTGCGCTAGAGAAGCGAATTGCTAGCTCCATGTCACTTATACCTATGTAAGATGCACTGCCGCGGCCTAATTTCCTATCCTTGCTCATGGTTATCCAGATGGGCTCAAATACATGCAGCTTTTCTTGATCTGCCTCAGACAGAGAAACGTGCAAGAAATCATGCATTCTTCTCCTTCTGAGCGAGACTAGCAACTGCCTTGTATCCTTTACTCTCTCACCAGATATGGCTAGGACAGGCTTATCATCCCTCATAAGGTTCTTAAGTCCAGATTCACGCCGTGTGTTTCCGCTCTGTGATCTATTAATCTCTACCATTTCTATACCATGAATAGCGTAAGCTAAGTGCCAAAATCTCATATTTATAAGTTTACTCGCCTTTCTGTCTAAAACTCCAAAATACTGGAAGTTTTAACTACGAAAGAACTTCCGGTATAAGCGTTTGACGAGAGGAATTGCACAAAAATACCCGTTTTTGGCCTCTTCCACTATTCCCTCTATACTCCTGAATTTGCAGAAAGCTTTAAATAATAATATTATCTAAGTATGATTCAGTCATGATTGTTCCATGAATCCTTCATGAAATGTACGTGATTCATTCAAGAAATAATCATGGATTGTGATGTTGGTGTCGCTTAGGAAGGATCAAATAGAGGAAGAAATCTCAAAAATGAAACAGGAGATGAAGGAGATAAAGGTTCTCTCGGAGAGGGGTTCGAGGGTCCCTGATGAATCCACTTCAACTCTTGAGCAGTACTTCAAGGACCAGAAGGAAAGGAACGAGAAGATCGCAGCTGCACTCTCAACGCTAACAAAGCGAATAGCAGAGCTCGAGACCCAGATAAGCGCAGGCTTTGTAGTTGAAGAGCAGCAGTATGCAGGCATGTCAGCACAGGAAGAGCACCCGGTATCAAACCTAGATGCAACTATTCTTAACTTCATAAAAGGCAGGCAGGGATCAATGGCCTGCGCTGATGACATAAAGAATCTCATGAACTACAAGGGCAGGAATGCAGCCTGCGCCAGGCTTAAGAAGCTTGAGCAGGACGGATTCCTTGAAAGTGTAAGGCTAAGTCACAAAATTTACTACAGGTATTATGCTGGCAAGACGACCAAAACGCTGATTGTATCACCTCCACAGTGATTTGAAGGAGCCTGCAAACTTCCCCACGCAGGCCCTTCCTACTTCAATCAGCGTAACAAAAAATTGCCGCCAGGTTTAGGCGCAGATGCGCAAGCTGATGTTGCCTAAATCTGGTTTCCTTTTCCTTCCACTCTAATCTTTAAGAATACAAACTACGCTGAGCCATTTGATTTATTGTTCTGCTATAACATGGATCCAAATCACGCTATATAGAACCCGTTGGGTAACCTATACCCCTGCCGTCATAGCCGTATCTTTGGTCTTTAGACCAATCTGGCTTATCATGAAAAGTACTAGAGGAGCTACCTTCGCTCTCACTTAGTTTATAACTTTCTATTTGACTTCTGGAAATGGAATTTAGTTGCTGACATCGAATTATGTAAGGCTTTAATTCGGCAATATCTAATTTAAAGGCCGAACCAATTCCTACAATTTCTCTATCCTCTGCAAAACCCCGTTTCTCATAATCCACAATAAGTTTTTGAAGCAGAAGAAATGCACATTGACGTATATCCTCGCTCGTGATGCCTAATGCCAACATGGGTCTAGATTCTGTAGTTCCATATCCTAATTGGTTCGAATCCTCTATGTACGTTCTAATATCCGATTTATACAGATACGTATTATTATCCCCAGTTAACCTGCCAAATTGTCTGATCTGCCTTGCAACCTCCTCGATTCTCTTCCTCTTCATGCCTGTATTTTTACTCTGAATGTACGATATCACATCTTCTCTGAGACGATATGGGATTTCGGGCTGACTAACTCTTGCAAGAATACTACTATCGGTCCACATACGGCATTGCGAGATATCTTTTTTCAACTCGTCCATGAAAAGAGATTTATACTGTACCAACTCTCCAGGTTTTATATCCAACGAATATAAAAAATTAATGATCTGCGAGGTAAAGGTTTTCAAAGACCCTCGCTCTATAACACTCCCAACAAATCTTGAAAGGACATCTAGAAATTGAGATCTCCGCTCATCATCTCCCAACCATGATCTATCTGCATCAGATCGTCGTCTTGCTTCTTTCAAAAAAAGGCCATACTTATGAGCATGACTATCAACTAGTGCTGCATTTGCGAGTTCTTCATCTGAAAACTTCCTAAGCTCTCTAGAAAACGCCTTCTCCTCTCTACCAAATTTCCTAATACTTAAAGAAACTCTCAAATTATCAAAAACCATGGTCCAACCCAGCTCAATATGGGTTTTCTAATATATAAATGATGCTTTTTTTAGGTTTGTTGCCCTCTGCATAATTACAATCTCCCTTTACGAGTAGACCCATCCACTTTTAATATTAAGCAGATATTAAAATATAATGCAAAATGTCTACGTAATGTCACACGCCAGCGACATCGACGGTGTCGGCAGTGCAGCGCTGATAAAAAAGAAATTCGCTCTGCCCGATTCACACCTTTTCTTCACAGTATATTCAAGTGAGAGCATAGAATATGTCAACAAGATGCTAAAGGGACGCTACGCTTCCGGACTAACCTTATTCATCGCCGACTTGGGCGTGAATGACTCTATAGCAGACTCTTATCTAAGAATACTAAAGCAGGTAAAGGCACACGGCGGAAAGGTATTCTGGTTCGATCACCATCCCTGGACCAATAAGGCAATAAAGATGCTTACTCCCCTGTGCGATGCAGCAATAATCGGCGAGAACAGCGAATACTGCGCAACAGAGATAACACAAAAGGAGCTAGGCCTAAACGATAGCTTTTCAAAAATTTTCACCAAAATCGTCCATTACTCTGACTTTAACATAACTCCAAAGTCAAAATCTGATCATAAGACTGTAGGTGCATATGCACTGAGCATTACCTACTACAACACAAACAAATCCTGGGGAAAAATTACCGCAAAGCTAAGGCATATTGCTGATGTAATATCAAAAGGAAAGCTGCTTGATGCAACAATAACTGCTGACGCCAACAAATTCCAGAAGATAAACGAGGATAGGACAAGAGAGATGATAACTGACCTTACGGTAAGGAAGGATTTTGCACTAGGCTTCTCAAAACATATCCAGTCAACATACGCGTGCGCTGCAATAATGCAGTCCAGCAAAAAGAAAATTGCAATATATGTAAACTTTGAGAACGGACGCGGCCACATCAGGTCTGAAGTAAGCGACATCTCTACGCTTGCAAGGGCCCTGGGCGGCGGAGGGCATCCTCATGCTGCTGGATTTGACATAAACGCCAAAAAGTTTGGCAACTTCAAGACTGAATATGACAAGGAAAGATTCGCTGACTTTATAGAGCAGAAAATAAGTTCACTTTAGTATTCCGTATCCCGAAAGCCTCCATCTCTGTGCAAAGTTCCTTAGTACGGAGATCTTTGCCTGCCTGTCTATGCATACGGTATGCTTAAGGTCAACCTGCAGCTTGTCTCTCTTTGCTTTCTTTATGTACCCTACTACTGTTCCTGTTCCAACTCCGAGCAGTATGGGCTCCCCATCCCTGAACCCCTGCTTTGGAATGTCGTTCCTGTTAAGTGACGTATAAGCAAGCTCTATCGACTGTACTGATTCGGGCAGCTTTCCCGCCAGCCCCACTATCTGGCCCACAAGCCCATCGCTCTTAGTAAATGCAGGGTCCATCTCAGTCCCTATTGCAATAAGCCCTCCTGCAATCGCCTCGTCAAGCTTTTGCGCGCCAGCGGAGAGGCTGTCTATCTTTGTAAATATCGCATCGTAAGACTCCCTCTTTGTCTTGTCCTTTGCTGTGTTTATTCCAGGGCGTATCTCTATCTCATCGCCCTCCTTGAACTTCCCTCTTATTATTGATCCGCCTATGACTCCTCCCTTGAGGTCCTTTATCTCGCTGCCTGGCCTATTCACGTCAAACGAACGGGCAACGTACATTATGGGATCCGACTTAATATCCCTCTCCGGCATTTTGAGCTTGACAATCTCCTCAAGCACCACATCAACATTTACATTCCTGTTCGCCATGACCGGGATTATAGGGGCGTTCTCTATCACACTTCCCTTAATGAACTCCTTTATCTGCTTCTCGTTTGCAAGCGCCTTCTCCCTTCCTACAACATCTATCTTTGTCTGAACCACTATGACCCTGCTTATCTTAAGCGCGTTTATTATCATCAGGTGCTCCCTTGTCTGTGGCATCGGGGTCTGTTCTGCTGCAGATATGACAAACAACGCAGCATCTATTATGCTCGAGCCTGCTATTGCCGTTGCCATAAGCGTTTCGTGCCCAGGCGCATCAAGAAGCGATATCCTCCTTACCGGAGTTGACTTCACGCCGTCTTCGCACTTGTCCAAAGTGGTATACCTCACACCGTCCTTTCCTTCGCACTTGCTGATGAGCGCGTCAGCGTAGCCTAGCTTAATAGTCATGCTTCTCTTTACGCTCTCGCTGTGGGTGTCAGTCCACTGGTGGCTTATTGCTGCGGTAAGTGTAGTCTTGCCGTGGTCTACATGACCAAGTGTGCCAATATTGAATTCACTCTGCCTTATCATAACTTCTTCCTCTTCAGGATATCATTAATTGCTTTCCTGGTATAAGTATTTAACTTTAGCTTGAGCGCCGCTTTTGGCCTTACCCATACGTAATTCTGCAGTTCCCTCTTTTCAAGCTTCACGTTCATGCTCTTTGTTGTGCATAGGGCGTCTATAAATATAAAATGCCTTTTTACTATGAATCCTTTTGGATAGACTGCCTCCTGCATGTTGATTACCTGCCTGAATTTTATGTCAAGGCCAGTCTCCTCCTTCGCCTCCCTTACTGCCGTCTGTGCAATGCTCTCTCCAAGTTCAATCTTGCCCCCTGGGCACGAATAGACTCCAGGCCATTTGTAGCTCTCAACCAGAAGGAGCTCTCCATTCTTGTTGAGTATGAACGTTCCTACTGCAACTTCAGGATGGGTTTGTATTTTATCCATAAGAACCGTTTTACTCCTTCTTCTCCTTTGGCTTGAATAGCTCCTCCACCGGCTTTGAGCCGTATTCAACTATCACTGTATTCACTTGAGAGGTATCAGCGCTTATCTGGTTTCCGCGCACCATTCTCTTTGTCCTGAACCCCTTCTTAGGGTGCTTTACTCCAGGACCTGTGCTTAGAAGCGGCCTTGCCTTCCTCGTCCCTTCTATCTCCGCTCTCGAAGGCGCACCTGAGCTGTCGCTCAGTCCAGTTATCTTCATTTTGTATCCATCAAGTCCTACTGTGGAACCTTCCAAAGTCTCACCCATCATCTTTCCAATAAATGCGCCTTCCCTGTCCTTTGGCACTTCCATCTCCGATGTCTTTCCAGTCTTCTTGTCAGAATATACAAGTTTCATAAAATCCCCGATAAATATAATTATCTGTACATGCTCTGCGGTTCGTCCTTGAACCTTTTTATCCTATCAGCTACCTCCTTAGGTATTGAAGGACGCACTTCTTCAAGCGCATAGTTGAAGTCTGCAGCGCCTACAACATCACGGTCATGGCGCACCGCATTCATTCCCGCCTCTCTGCATATATTCTCGATCTCTGCGCCAGTATAGTTCTCAGTAAGCCTTGCAAGCTCCTCAAGATCCACATTCTTGTCCAGGGGCATCTTCTTTGTATGCACGCTAAATATCTTTATTCTTGATTCAACATCCGGCATTGGTATCTCCAGAATCCTGTCAAACCTTCCAGGACGCAGTAGCGCCGGATCCATATCCTCAGGGCGGTTTGTCGCCGCAAGAACTACCACATTCTTCAGCTCCTGCAGTCCGTCCATCTCAGTAAGGAGCGTATCAACAACTCTTGCAGATACCATGGAATCCGAAGAGTCTCCTGACCTTGCCCTTGTTATCGAGTCAATTTCATCAATGAATATAATGCACGGAGCTGCCATTCTCGCCTTCCTGAATATCTCACGAACAGTCTTCTCGCTTTCACCCACGTACTTGCTGAGCACTTCAGGTCCCTTTATCGAGATGAAGTTCGATTCCCTCTCGGTTGCGACCGCCTTTGCAATGAGCGTCTTCCCAACTCCCGGAGGTCCTACAAGAAGAAGCCCTTTTATCGGGCGTATGCCCATCTTCTCGAACTTTTCTGGATTCTTAAGCGGATATTCAATTGTATTGCGCAGCTCCTCCTTTATGCTGTCAAGTGCGCCTATGTCTGCCCAATGCACGTTAGGGCGCTCAACGAATACCTCCCTGAGCGCGCTAGGCTGGATGTTCCTCATTGCGTCCATGAAGTTATCGCGCGACACCTTCAGGCTAAGAAGGAGTTCAGCAGGTATCGACTGCTTGTTCTTAATTTCAGGAAGTATGGCCCTGAGTTTTGACATTGCTGCCTCACGCACAAGTGCGTTAAGGTCCGCGCCGGTATAGCCGTGTGTCATTGCAGCAAGCTCATCAAGTTTTACATCATCTGTAAGGGGCATGTTCCTTGTATGGATCTCAAGTATGGTCTTTCTTGCACCGCGGCTCGGAACGCCTATCTCTATTTCACGATCAAACCTTCCAGGCCTTCTTAGCGCAGGGTCTATTGCATCAGGACGATTGGTTGCAGCTACAACTATTACCTGTCCTCGCTGGCCCATTCCGTCCATAAGTGTAAGAAGCTGCGATACCATCCTTCTTTCTACCTCATTTGTGGACTCTTCACGCTTTGGAGCAATGGCATCTATCTCATCCATGAATATGATTGAAGGAGCCTTTTCGTTTGCAGATTTGAATATCTCCCTAAGTTTCTCTTCGCTTTCTCCTACGAACTTTGATACAAGCTCAGGCCCTGATATGGAGATGAATGTAGCATCGCTCTCATTGGCAACTGCCTTTGCAAGAAGCGTCTTTCCTGTTCCTGGCGCTCCGTATAGAAGTACTCCTTTTGGAGGCTCTATGCCCAACCTTTCGAAAAGCTCAGGATACCTTATCGGAAGCTCTACCATCTCCCTTATCTTCTGCTTTGCATCATCAAGCCCTCCAATATCCTCATAGTGAACATCCCCTATCTTTACTGCAGATTCAGGAACGGGCTCGGTGCGAACCACAAAGTTTGTATTTGGCGAGACGCGCACTATGCCGTGCGGCTGTACCTGCACGACTATGAAGTTAAATACGATTCCGAACATAGGGATCGGCACAGAGTCTCCCTTGACTATGGGTTTGCCTTCAAGCCGTCTCTTTGCATATTCTGCAAAGTCAGGTGAGAGCGGAGGCTTCTGTCCAGGGGGAGGCGCAATCACAACGCGGTCCGCATTCTTTACCTCTGCCTTTGATACGAACACCTTGTCGCCAATACCTACTCCGAGGTTTTGCCTAAGGTATCCGTCTATACGTATGAATCCCAATCCTTCATCGCTTGGGTGCGCCTGCCATATAGATGCCGCTGTTGATTTGATCTTGCCCTTAATTTCTATTATGTCCCCAGAATTTAGCCCAAGGGCCATGCGTGATTTGGCATCAATTCTGGCAATGCCTCTGCCCGAATCAGTCACAAGAGCATCAGCTACAGTCAATTCTATGGAAGTTGACATAATTTAGACACCGTATATATAGCTCGCCAAGCCAAAATATATTAAGGTTGGCAGCTATCTATAAAGTAAATTTGCTATATATGAATGGTGCACAGAGGTTAATAAGGTTACGTTTTTATATGTTTGTAGATACCTACATTTATTCTAAGTTTAGCAGATTTAAAGAAAAAAGGAGAAAAAAGGCATTTTTATGGGAAAATTTCCGCTGGCAGACGAAGTTCTGGGACGCATGGTAATATGCAGAAGGTGCAAGGCTAGGAACATAATAAGCAACACGAAGTGCAGGAAGTGCGGCTAACCTGACATGAGGCCCAAGAGGAAGGAGAAGAGGGTCAAGAAGTAACTTTGACGTTCAATAAGTGAAACCTATGGTAGATTTGAATCCAATAGAGAGCCTTGTAGTCCAGGCAATGAAAGACCTTGGAGCAACAAGCGACGAAAAGAAGAAGACAGCCGATGACATAGCGAAAAAGTGCAATCGTCCCAAATCAATGATAAATAATGCACTTGTAGCGCTGATGCAGAAGGGAGTGATCAAGAGAGTCGCAAGGGAGAAGGCATCAGGATACTACGTAACTCCAGCAGCATAATCAAATGATTATAATGGCAGGAAGCCAGGATTCTATAGACTTCTATGCTAGATATGGTAGCTGGACCTGTGCAAGGAGCATAAGCATCGCAGATTCTACCTCTCAGAAAGAGGTTGCGGCCCAGGTTGCAGCTGTAAGGGAGGAAGCCGGATCAAAGGCATTCGAGGTTCTTGGAATAGACCAGAAAGCACTGGACAATTTCGCTGAGAAATTCACCAAGCCCTTTCCAAAGAATGACTATTCATCACTTGTAAACATATACAAGGCGCTCAGCTCAGCCCAGGCAGAGCCAGAGATAAGCAAGGCAGCTCAAGGCAAGGAGGAGCTAAAGCCCTTCGCAAAGGCGTACCTTTTCAGGGCCGCATTAAGGCAGCTGGGCCTAAACTGGTACCTTACAAAGGAGAACAAGGTGTTCGAAGGAAAAGCCGCGCAGAAGGCAAGCACAGCAGTGCCATTCAGCTCAGAAGGCATATCATTCATGGCAAAGTACAAAGATTGGATCTCGATAAAGAAGCTGTCAATAGACAAGAACACAAAGCCAGAGGAAGTCGCAGCTCACCTCTCATCAATACGAATGACTACTGACAGGAAGATTGCGCAGATACTTGGGGTAGATACGGACATCCTTGACGCATACGCAACGGAGATGACTGGAAAGATGAGGAAGAGCGCCGCCAACATAGAGAAGATTACTGCCATATTATCCTCACCCGAGGCAAAAAAGCAGATAGAGAGCGCAATAAAGGGCTATACGGAAATAAGGGATGCCGCGACCATATACTTATTTAGCAGGATGCTTCAGAACATAAAGGTTGATCTGGAGGTAAGTCCGGACACGCTTATGGACATGTTTCCTGGACTTAAGATACCAAAGCCAAAGGGAAGGATGCCAGGCCAGAAGAAAAAGGCGGCTGCTTAAGGAAGCAATTTAAACTTGATACAAAAGCCATATTAATGACTCTTCCTCAAATCGATTCGAGTAAACCTTACTCTCAGCATTCAACTTGGTGTATTCGATGGCGCATAGACAGATCAAACTGGACGATAGCAACGTTAAGGGTTACCATGACCTGATCGTGCCAGATGATCTAAGAAGAGATATACTTTTAAGCGAAAAGGCAGCAAGAACAGTACACGAAGGCAGGCGCACCCTTGTAAATTGCATGGCTGGCAAGGACAAAAGAATAATACTTGCAATAGGCCCATGCTCCATCCATGATCCTGAAGCAGATGAGGAATACTCGGAAAAATTGCTTGCGCTTAGTCGCAAAGTTGGCGACGTATTCGTAATGGTAAAGAGAGCTTATTTTGAAAAGCCAAGAACTACAGTTGGATGGAAGGGCCTAATCTACGAGCCACTCCTGCACGGCGAAGAGAACATAAATCTTGGGCTAAGGCTGGCAAGGCATATCCTGGTTAAAAATGCTGAAATGGGGCTACTTACCAGCACGGAGTTTGTTGACACATTTGTTCCTCAGTATATTGGAGATACTGTATCAATGGCTGCGATAGGGGCGAGGACTGTAGAATCGCCTTTGCACAGGCAGATGGCTTCGGCCCTGTCAATGCCTGCCCTATTCAAGAACAGCACAAGGGGCGACATCGAGGTCGCAGTCGAGGCTCTTGTTGCTGCGGCATCAGAACACTGGTTCACCGGACTTGATCCAACAAACTCAAAAGGCGCAATAGTTACAAGCCGCGGAAACAAGAATGCATATATTGTCTTAAGGGGAGGTAAAGAAACCGGGCCAAACTACCATTCAGAAAATGTCAGGAAAGCGCAGGAACTGCTGCTTGAGAATGGATTCGTAGCAAATCTAGGAGTTGACTGCAGCCATGATAATACTATAGTAGGATGGGCTGACAATGGGAAAGCTACAAAGGACTACAAAATGCAATCCACTGTCTTCTTGGATCTGATTGGCCAGATCGCAAACGGAAATACTGGAATAAAACTGATAATGCTGGAATCCAACCTCAAGGAAGGCGCGCAAAAGATCCCAAAGGCGCACAGCAAGGAGCCGATCAAATGGGGGGTTTCTGTGACTGATGCCTGTATAGGATGGGAGCAGACAGAGGAATTAGTGCTCTGGGCACATGGTGCACTAAGAAAATAAGCAAAGACGGTTGCAACTGAGCATTTATATAGATTTAAGCAATATTTCTACTCGCGGGGAGTTAGGCTAGCTTGGTAGGCTTTGAGCTTTGGGAGTTCAAGACCCGTGTTCAAATCACGGACTCCCCGTATCTTTTTGGGGCATAGTATATAGAAGGGAAATGCCCCATTTAGCCCACTCCTTATCTGGCTTTCTAATAAATTACGTAGTTCCTGTGTAATATGACCATACATATACACTGAACAGGCCTGGCGGATTTGTTGCTATGCCTATTACCTCAGGAATGTTATATTTCGCATCAAGGCACGTATCAAATGTAATGTTCACAGGCTTGTAAGGAACTGACGGTTCACCTAGAAGAGCGCCGCTTGCCTGTACTGTGCCGGTACCCTGCACCCTGTAACATGGATCAGGCTCACTAATGCCAGGATAACCAATGCTCACGGAGCTTATATGCACGTTGCTTAGGCTTGATATATTTATGAAAAGATTGGCTACACCTTTTGTGAAAGATTGGTTGCCCCATGGTTGGCACTCGCCGTATGACGACTTTGATTTATTAAGAGGCAATGATAACTTCTGTGCAAGAGTTTGGTTGCTAGTGTAAAAGCAGGAGCTTTTTACTGACACCGGATTAGTCTTATTTGCTTGTATGCTGCCAATATATGAAAGGTTGAACGTGCCGAATGAGAATGAAGAGGGAGCCGATGGAGCAGCTATGCCTACAACAAGCTGATTGTTTTCTTCATTCACGTAAGCATTGAGTGTTGGGTCAGAACCAGCTGTAATGTTTCCAGTATAGCTATCTTGGAAGGATGGCAACAGAGCTATCTTCTGAAACATAATGCTCATGACTGCCGTGCCGTTAAGCGACTTTCCAGAAGCAAGTACAGAGAAAAGATTGGATGGCAAACTGCCGTACTGGGAATAGAGATATGCGACAATTACAATTCCAACTGCTACTATAATCAATAATATATTACGCAATTTATGACTGCGAGTTGGTTTTGTTTGTTTGCTAGTTTCAACCTTCGGGTTAGATTTAGCCATACATACCAATTAACTTTTACAATATTAGGCTTTATAAAATAGTAGGAACTATCGGCGCAGTTTGTTAGGCGCATTCAAACAGCCAAACTTCAGAAGTCAAAATAAGAGAGGGGGGTTCTATATGAACCCTCGGGAAAATTTCCTATTCCTTATATACTTAAAATTCCGAATATATCTGAGGATGACAATTATGGATGATAGTAAGAGAATGAAGCTCAGATATGTTGGAATTGCAATATATCTTGCAATTATGGCATTTGTCGCAATAATTGCAGGAAGCTAAAGCCAGAACCTGTCAGCTTGTCTTCGTGTGTGGAATGACCTACTTTAACTCCTTTCAGAGCGGTGAGTGTGTTATTCATGATACTAAATCATGACTAAAGTCTTATACTTTCTCGGTTAGAGGGTGACATTTCCCCACTATATACTATACTCCCCGATTTGCGCTTGCAGCTCGGCTTAAAAGGCGGACAGGCAGCTAGAGATGTTATATAAACTGTATCAGTTACTGATACAAAAAGCGCCAATAATGTATCAGTTGTAATACTATTACAGGAACCTTGCTGTAACAATGCTGGTATATCGTAAGGGTAACTATATATAAAATATACCCTTAATAGGGGTAGTATTTATTAATGTTTATTCGCATAATACTACCGATGCGATGATATCTGTCAATGAAGTAAAGGTTATAATCAAAGAGCAAGAAGAAAGGATACAGGGGATGTTCAAGGAAGGAAAGATCATAGACAGAGCGCTTCAAATAGCTCCTGATGCCATAACAAAAGGAGTTGCAAATATAATAACTGGGCCTCGTAGATGTGGCAAGTCTGTCTTCGCCCGTCAACTTGCAGGCAGAGAAGAGTTTGGCTACATAAATTTTGATGACGAACGATTAAATCTCAATGCTGATGATCTCAATAAGGTGTTAGAGGCAATTTACTCTGCGAAAGGGAATGTAAAACTGATCGTATTCGACGAGATACAAGAAGTTCCAGGTTGGGAAAAATTTATTTCAAGACTAGTTGAATCAAAAAGACTTATTATAACCGGAAGCAACGCTAGGATGATGAGTAAAGAGCTTGCAACATATATGACGGGCAGACATATTGACCACGAATTGTTGCCATTCAGTTTTGTGGAGTTTCTCGACTACAAAGGCATAAAAATAGACAGTAATAATACATATTCAACAATAGAAAAAAGCAACATAATATCTTTCCTAGAAGAATACATGAACATCGGCGGATTTCCACTTGGAATAAGACTAGGTAGAAGCTATCTCAGCGAACTTTACAAGGACTTAATACAAAGAGACCTCATACAGCGGCACAGAATAAAGATGACATCCAAGATCAGCGATATGGCAAAGTATCTGATATCAAATTCCTCATATGAAATCAGCTACAGCAAGCTTAGGCGCATATTCGGCGTAACCAGCAAGCATACAATACAAGATTGGATATCATTCATGGAGCAAGCGTACATCATATTTAAGCTTGAAAGATTCTCATTCAAACTTAAAGAGTCAATTATAGCACCCAAAAAGGTCTACGCAATAGATCCAGGTTTTATGAATACTGTCTCTTCCGATACTAGTAAGAGTAGGTCTATCGAAACCATTGTTGCTATAGAGTTGTTGAGGAGGAATTATTATGCCAGGCATGCAGAAAGACAGCTAAACTATTGGAAAAGCCACAGGCAGGAAGAGGTAGATTTTGTAATACGGAAAAAGAGCAAAGTCCTAGAGCTTATTCAAGTTACGTATGCATCAAAAGAGGCTGATATTAGGGGCAAAGAGATAGAGAACCTGGTCACCGCTTCAACAGAACTGAAATGCAACAATCTTTCCATAATCACATGGGACT
>JAGWHH010000025.1 GCA_028866935.1 Microcaldota archaeon
TTGCAAATCTGCTGGAATATACGATGTGATGTTTTGAACTTTGACGATGGTGGTCCTATGTAGATGTCAAGTTCCTATGGAAGTCTTGAGGCTTAGCTTTAAAAGCGTATAACGAGCATTAGATTTGGTGCAAAAATGGCACACGTACAAGTGAAAAAGATAGATTACCTGTCGTTGGCAGTGACAGGCGCAATAGTCGGACTGATTGTTGGGGTCGTTCTTGGAATTCTCTGGCTTCTCGGGTCTGCTGTGACATTGGGGATATTTTTCGGCGGGGCGCTAGGCGGACTGGGATTCGCAGGCTCTATTGTAGAAGGCGTAGTTGGTGGGTTCATAGGTGGCCTTGTCTTCGCTTTTGTATACAATGTGTTGTATGACGCAGTATTCTCAAAGACTGGAGGAATTAGAGTAAACTGATTCTTCCTTTTTTCTTTTCCTATCTTTTTTATATTTTATCAAAAGTAGCTAGAGCTTCATCTTCGGCGAAGCTGGTCTTGCCCGGAATTATAAGGCAGATTGCCTTGCCTGACAGTCTTGCTGCTGAGCTGTGAAGTTTTGAAATTGTTGTGTATAGTATTGACTGGTTGTTCGTTCCTATATCCCCAATGGCCAGAACTTTTGTGCCGTTGTTAATGGAGCTTTTAGCTGCTTGCATTGCCTTTGTAAGTATGTCGCTTGCCTCTTCTATCGTCATTGGCGTGTGGGCCTCTTGGTTTATGTCAAGAAGGAGCAATGTGTGCTGACCGCTCTCCAGGTTCCTTGACACCGCATCAAGGAAGGATGTTGGTTTGTAATTCTTTGACCAGTAAGGTATCGTGGTTGTGGGGCCGAACTTGTATATGTCAAGTCCGCTCTCGCCTATTGCTGCACAGAATACTGATGAGGAATGGAAAACCTTTGTCTTGATTCCCTGCTTGCGCGCCTCATCGAGTATAATGTGGTGTGTTGTGGCTATAAGCGGATCCCCTATTACTAGTATTGCCATGTCCTTTTCCTTTGCAGGAGTTATTGTTGATTTAAGATCGTCCTCAAACGTTTTCCTGCCTGCCCTGGTAATCTCCTTTTTGGTGTATTCAGAGATGAAAGGTATAGCTTCGTTGTTGATTATTGAGGTGTAGCTATCGCATATGACAAGATCTGCGCTTTTTATGAAGTCGAGCGACTTGAGCGATATGTCTTTCGTATCTAAGCCTATTCCTATTAATGCAAGCATGAAATCGCTTAAAATCAGTCCTTAATGCCGTCAGGAGTAATCTTCATTATTGCCTCGCCCTCGGGCATGTTGGGCGAGTCTACAAGGCGTATTATCCTCTTCTCTTCCTTTGATTTGCGCATGTAAAGGCGCGTAGTTGCAGCATGCGCGACCACGTTTCCTCCTACTGGCGTTGTGGGGTCTCCGAAGAGTATTCCAGGGTTATCCATTACCTGGTTTGTTATATACACTGCAAGATCGTATGTGTCTGCAAGCCTTTGGAGCTTGTGTATATGCGCATTTAGCTTCTGCTGCCTCTCCCCAAGCGCACCTCTTCCGAGGAACTCGGACCTGAAAAGCGCCATTAGCGAATCCACGATTATGAGCTTGACGTTGTCTTCCCTTACTAGCTTGTCTGCGCGCTCTATTGCAAGTATCTGCTGGTCAGTTGAAGTGGCCCTTACCACAAGTATGTTATCAAGTACCTGCTTTGGGTCAAGTCCCGCGGCCTTTGAGAGCTGCTCTATGCGGTCAGGGCGGAATGTTCCTTCTGTGTCTATGAACAATACCTTGCCGTCAAGGCCCCCATCCTTTACCGGAAGCTGGGCATTGACCGCAAGCTGGAAGCCCAGCTGCGTCTTTCCTGATGCGAATTTACCATAAGCCTCTGTTATTGCGTTTGCCTCCACCCCTCCGCCAAGAAGCGAATCGAGGTCCTTTGAACCCGTCTTTACCTTGCCAAGTGACTTCCTCTTCTCATATACTTGTGAACCTGTTGAAAACTCAAGTGTAGTGGCCTGCTTTGCAGCGTCCACTGCCTTCTTTGCGGCCTCGACGCTGATCCCTGAAATCTCGGATAGCTCGTGCGGCGCGGCTGTTGCAATCTTCTCTATGTTATCGTATCCGGCGGCCTTGAGCTTCTCTGCTGAAGTAGGGCCTATCCCTGGAAGGTCTTCTAGTTCTTTTATCCCCTTCTCTTTAGCCATGTTATTACCCTGTTTACAAGAAGATTAGCGAGATGTATCACTCAGAGAAAGAATATAAACCTGGCAGGATGGATGTTATATTCTCTCGGCTGCCCTTAGTACGCCTTCTCTTTCTGCTAGAAGATATCCCATGCTTACGCCATTACTGTTCCTGACATCCAGAAGATAGGGCCGCTCTGTTTTTGCTCTCTGAGCTAGGCTTGGATATGAATCAAACGCACATTGCAGGGCTTCTGGATGCCCTTTTAACAAGTCCGGGCGGTGCTCAAAAAGATAGATCGCAAAAGTTTCGTGCGCTAAGACACCGGCCTTCATTACTTTCGTGGTATCGTACATATCGTCCTGGAATATCTCGGTGTGGTCCCTTGCCAATTCGATGGCCACGCCGGCATGGTTCTTGATTATCTTTGTTAGTGCATTTTTGCCGTAACTGAAGCCCGCATCTACGCCAAGAAGCCTATCCACTCCTGCTGAAAAGATATGGCTTTTGACTAAGACCTTATCATTGATTAAATCCTTGAACATGTTGTAGTGGTTTTGTATGCAATGATGAGCCAGGCCTTCGGATTTCTCAGAGCCTATTGCGATAGCTTCAAGACGCACTGCCTCAGGCTTTGTTGCGTCATCTATAACGCTTTTTGCAAGATCTTCGTATGTGCTGAATACCAGATCCAGAAGTTCTCTACCAATCAATTCGCCTTTGCTGTAGCAAAAACTTGACGGGTATTGGTCGTTGTATGAGCGCTGGATGAGCCTTAGGTCGTTTAGGAGCGCTCTTGCGTAAAGCTTGCTTCCTTTTATTAATCTTGATAGGTTATCGCTCTTCCCATCGTGGAACATTTCGAAAAATTCTGGATGTTTGTCTATTAGGGCTTGGGTAAGCTCATCGTTGCCTATCAAGACATCGATCAGCAGTTGTGCGTTGCGTCTTCTCATAGGGTCTTTTGTGTACTCTGTGATCATTTCGCCAGTGCTATATTCGTAGTCTCTTATCACGTCTAGTGGATTTGCACATTTTAGTGTCCCTATCCCGCTCTCTGCGAACAGTACGGCAAAGTCTTTATTGTATTGCATTACCTGGAGTATGACGTTCAGGCTAGAATTATGTACAAGCATTTCCGGGTGGTTTTCTGCCAAGTATCTTGCAGCCTCCTCCTGCGTGTGCATGAAGAGCTCTAGGGTTGAGGGCTTTAGCTCTTGCGTTACACGCATAAAACGGAATCTGCTTGGATCTTGCTCTGTGTCTTCTGTACTTTGCATCTTGAGGGTGTCTATTAGTGTTTTTGGAGCTGTGGAAGCCGTTGATATGGCAACATTTGTGTTGTTAAGTATTGCTGTGACAAATCCTGCAGTTATTTTTTTGTCTATATCTGCATAATCAGTATTTTCCCTTGCAGTTAGGTATCTGGCAACAAGCTCTTGCGCAGCGTCATCGTGTTTTGACGCGTGCTTTAAGCCTTCAGCATCGAGAAGTTCGGGTCGCACTTCTGCGATGTACGATGCGGCAGTGCCCCTGGAGGCTATAACTTTATTCAGCAAATTCCCATACTCATGGTCGCTTTTTGATGCGAGATTGGCAGCCTCTTGCACTAAGAGCTTTGATAAATCGCGGTCTTCTTGCAACGCCTTATCTACGCGGGCCCTTAGCCTAAACATAAAAACCAGTTTTAGAAAAAAGCTCGAACTTCCTGATATATAAATCAGGCGTTTAGCATGCTGTGTCCAATAACTAAGAGAATTCCACTATTCCTTAAACGTCGTGAGCCATAAAGACCCACGACGTACATGGTGTTTTGGCGACAACCATGTATGTAGACGATAGAGATTGGAATAGATATAACAGACAGTTGTGTGAAAGGGGCAGGATCCTTACTCTCTTTCTAAGGAAAGAAGATTTAGAGTTTAAGGAGGAGTTACGACGTATGAACAAGAAGAAGGAGGGACGAAAATACAAATATCCAAACACAATAATTCAGGCAGGTTTAAGTATCAAATGTTTGTTTCATTTAGGATATAGGCAACTTCAGAATCTTATGGAGGACATATGCCTGTTTCTACGTTTTCCTATACCAAATTTCAGGACGTTTTGGTGGAGAATTGATGTTATGGAAAGGCAGGAGTTGAAGTTCGATCTACCTAAGGGCAAGAAAATAGAGATTGCTGTTGATTCTACAGGACTCAAACTTGCAAATGATGGAGAGTATAGAACGACGAAATATGGAAAACGAAAGGTTTGGGCAAAGATGCATGCAAACATAAACATTGAAACAAACGAGGCAGTGAATATTATAATAACTAAAGATAACATCGGAGATTCTAAGAAGTTTAAGCCACTGATAGATCCTTTGAAGAGCCATGTTTTGTCTGTGCGTGCTGACAAAGGATACGATACAGTAAATAACTTCAGATATTGCCAGGAGAACAACATACAGGCAATAATACCCGTCAAAATAAATGCGTCTCCGAAGAGAAAAGGAGCAAGACAGACTGCAGTAAGAGAACAATTTTGCATCACTCCGACACATGAAAGACTGAACCTATTTGATACGCTTACACGACGGATATACAAACAGAAAGTATGGAAGAAAATTGTAAAATATGGTTTTCGATGGTTTGTTGAAGGTTTTTACTCCAGATTCAAGAGAATCTTCGGTGAATATGTGTTTTCGAGAAAGTGGAAGAATATAAAAAAAGAAATTGTTGCAAAGGTCAACATCCTCAATCTATTTGCAACTATGAGGTGAGTTATTGGACACAGCAGTTTAGCACGCAGTTCCGTAGGCCTGGCTGTGGGTTTGTGTTTGTTGATGTAAATAGGAAGAGGCCAGCAAACATGACAAGCATGTGCTGGCAAGGCGACCAGTTATACTCCTCCATGATAGAGAACTCGTAATCTAGATATGGGATAAATGGGTTTAAAAATCCTTGTAAATAGTGGAATTTTCACTTAGTTTTTCCATTTATTTGAAACTTGCATGTTTGGTGCTTTTTATATAGTTTTTGAGTAATATTGTTCTATGGCTTCAGTATTTACGCTCAACATAAGCGGAACGATGCTTGCTATCCTGTTTGGCCTTCTTGTATTTGTATTTGGACTAAACATGTGGTGGTACTTCATAGCGGTAATGGTCGACTTCTTGGTACTATCTGCGATAGTCACAAGGGCAAAGGATGAGGAAAAGGAGAAACTTAGAGGCTATGAAAAGGAGCGGAGCTGGAAAAACGTTGTGGCAAATGGGATAGTCCCGGTTATCATGGTATTTTTCTACTTCCTTAATGCACGCAGCCCGTTCACGATTCAGAGCATCCTGGTTTACTCGTTTGTTGCGGCGATGAGCGCAATAACAGCCGATAAGTTTGCCAGTGAACTTGGAGTACTTGATGGTGAGCCAGTAATGCTGCTTACCCTAAAGAAAGCCAAGAAGGGCATGTCTGGCGGAGTGACCTGGTTTGGCACATTGATGGGGCTTATTGCATCCATACTCATTGCACTTACGGTGTTTGCAATATCTGCGCCTGTCACTGCGTTTATAGTGATAGTTGTGTCGGGCTTTGTAGGGAACGTGGTAGACTCGATATTCGGCTACTTTGAAGAGAAAGGGATTGGAAATAAGTTCACATCCAACATTTTGTGCTCTATTGCGGGCTCGGTATTCTGTGCTGCTGTATTCCTTGCTGTGCCTAGCCTTTTGTAAAGGTAAGCCAGCTGGAAAACTCCTTCTCTTCGCCCCTTGCCACTCTGGCGTATTTGTCCTTGAGCATTGAGGTTACTGGACCTATCTTTCCATTGCCGATGTCTCTTGAATCGACCGACACGATCGGCGTTATTTCTGCCGCAGTGCCTGAGAAGAAGATTTCATCGCTCGTGTAAAGCTCTTCGCGCCTTATATCGCGTTCCTTTACATCTATGCCAGCTCTTTGTGCAATTTTGATTACTGAATCTCTTGTTATGCCAAGAAGTATGTTTGCGGATTTTGGAGGTGTAATCAGCGTGTTGTCGTTGACTATGAAGAGATTTTCTCCCGGGCCTTCGGCGACTGTGCCTGTGCCTGACATCAGTATGGCCTCGTCATAGCCTGCATCGTTGGCTTCTAAAGAGGCAAGTATGGAATTTATGTAGTTGCCGCTTATTTTTGCCCCTGCCGGAATAATTGTTGAGTTTATGCGTTCCCATGAAGAGACCTTGCATCTGATTCCCTTTCCATGGTCATCAAATAGTGCCCCGAATTCTATGGCTGCAATTGCTACGCTGGATGACTTGCCTTTTACATTGAAACCTATGCCGATGTCTTTGTAGAAGCCGAACGGGCGTATGTATGCCGAGGATAGTTTATTTTTGTTGATCAGCTCTACTATCGCTTCTTCAAATTGTTTTTGGGTGATCTTAAGCGGCAGTTTGTATATTTTTGCGCTGTCGAAGAACCGCCTTGCATGGTCATGCAGCCTGAATATAGCCGGGCCCTTGCTGGTATTGTAGCATCTTATTCCTTCGAACACGCCGCTTCCATACTGCAAAGAGTGCGTAAGTACATGGACCTTTGCGTCCTCAAACTTAACGAAATTGCCATCTAGCCAGATATAATTAGCTTGTGTCATGCATACCAAGGCTATCTTTGTTTGAAAGTTTATAAGTTTATGCGCCAGCCGAGCATTAGGCATCTGGGTTCCATGTCTTTTTGTCTTAGACATGGTTATTACCATTAACTACTTATACCGACCATTTATATTAAATTTTCTGTAGTGACCTTGCAGGTGTAGCAATGTGTAACGTGCCATCTCAATGCGACCACAAAGAATGGTTATGGATTTTTAATGGAGATTTTAACCAAGCCATATTCCAATTCCATGAATGTATAAAGAACCCCTTCCTTATGGGCAGATGGCTTATATTCGTAAACAGGGAGAAAGTAGATGAGCTTTGGGGGCGTCTCCAGGCACCAACAGTGTTAGGTCAGCTGGGAGTAGCAATCGAAGCGTCTAGCAAGCTCCATGCTGATTTATACAGTAAAAAACATTCCCACGTTTTATCTGTATATGTGCATAGCAGTAAAGATAAAGCCAATGTTAAGAAAGTCAGAGAGTCACTCAGATCACTTGGGGTATTTTGGAAATTACGCTTCATCCCATATTTAGATTCTGAGATAGGTAATAGTGAAGGCGCAAAAAGCATCTACTACGAATGAAGGCGTGGTTTGACATAAGCAAGCGGAGCGCTTTGCGCTCCGCTTGAAATTATTTTTTTTACTAATCTCGTTATTAGCTGCTTATAACGTCGATATTGTATTATAAGCTGTTTATAAGACAGAGCATGTTTTATAACGTGTAATCGCTCCTCACTCGACAAACCTTCGGTTTGTCAGAGGAGTCGCTCCGATAGTATGTTTGAAATTTAGACCCCCTGCTTAAAATTTTTCAAGCTCAAGCCTGCGTGCGAGGCGCCCTAGAGGCAGCGAAGCTGCCGATCGGCGCCGAGCTTATTAGAAAAAATACAACCAAAGAATTATAGCAACAAATATAAACTTTAAAATGGCAAGATTACCAAGTGAAATGATGGACTTAAAAAATAAAGTAGTAATTATTACCGGGTCATCTAGTGGTATAGGTAAAGCGACAGCCTTAAGATTTGTCAGAGAGGGAGCTAAAGTTGTAATAAATTATAGTGTAAATAAGAAAGGTGGGGAAGAAACACTTGACGAAATCAAAAAAGAAGACGGAAAGGCGATCTTAATAAAGGCAGATGTGAGCCAAGAAAAAGATGTGAAAAGACTTTTCCAACGCACGATAAAGGAATTTGGGACAGTGGATATACTAATCAATAATGGGGCAGCAGGCACTGACAAAATGCCTTTTAGGGAGGCTGATCATTCTGAATGGAGTAAGATATTCGAAGTAAACCTTGTGGGAACTATGCTATGCTCACAGTATGCAATAAAGATAATGGAAAAGAAGGGATATGGCAAAATACTAAACACAAGTTCTATCAGAGGCGCAGAATATGGTGGCGGAAGAGGTATAGCTTATGCGGTATCAAAAGCTGGCGTAATCAATTTTACTAAAACGTTGGCTAAACAGGTTGCTCCAAAATTACAAGTTAATGCAGTTGCTCCTGGATTTGTAAAAACAAGATCCTATGATACAATGAATAAAGATATGGTTGCTAACTTTATCAATCAGACGTATTTAAAACGTTGGATAACTGTAGAAGAAATTGCTGATGCATTCGTCTTCCTTGCAAAGAATGATGGAATTACAGGTCAAGTAATATACGTAGATGGAGGATTTACTCTAAAATAAATTTATCATTTTCCTAACTTCCTTTTAATCCTTTCAACAACTTCATCGTTCTTTCCATTCTTCCTTCAATAATGCTGTAATATATTCATCTTTTAATTTTCCGTCTGCCTTAGATCTGAATCCCTTTCTTCTTAACCCTTCAACTTTGAATCCAAATTTCCTTTGAAGCTTAAGTGAAGGTATATTTCCTTTTAGAAAGCCGCTCTCGATCCTCCTTAATTTTAATCTATTAAATACAAATTTTAATTTGGCACCTAAAGCCTCTGTGCCATAACCCATTTTATGATACTTTTCATTAATCCAATATCCGCCGTGAGCTAATCCGTGAAACTTGTTTATTTTGTCTACGCCAATGCTCCCAATAACTTTCTTTTCAGATTTAAGTTCAATTGCAAAATGATAATCTCTGTTTTTCTTTTTATTTGATTCTTTCAAACAATGAGTTATCCAATTTTTGGCGTCTTTTTTAGTATACGGATAGGGAACTAATGTCAACCATTTCGAAACGTCATAGTTGTTCAATCCATCTATTAGATCATCTATATCATTTTTATTCCAATCTCTCAGAATCAAACGTTTGGTTTCTAGTCTCATGTCTGTTATTTAGTAATAAAAACCTTATAAATTAATCCAGATAGGTGACAAGGTATTTAAAGTCTCAAAAACCATATTAGGGGGGTTATATTTTGAAGATAAACTATCAAGGTAGGGAACTTGAAATATCTACTAAACACAGAAAAGCAGGAAAAGATTATATAGTATTTATTCATGGATGGGGATGTTCAAAGGAGAGCTTTGATAATGCATTTTCTTCGCCAGAACTAAAAGGCTTTTCACTGCTTTCATTCGATCTTCTTGGATGTGGTAGTTCTACAAGACCTAAAGATTTCTCCTATGCGATGGCGTAGCTTCTGTTAGGCTCTGCTAAGGATTCTGCCTTCTTAAGGGCAAATGATAGCCTATACTCCCCATCGTGTAGATAATCTACCCTAGGCTTCTGTTTCTCTTGCTGAATCGCTACTGCTCTCATAATAGCCGATTCGTCTTTGTCCAGTATATTAACTTTTCGGACATGGAACCTGGATACCCTTTGCGCCAGCCGGGATTTGAACCCGGATTACAGCCTTGGGAAGGCCGCGTCTTGACCAGGTTGGACCACTGGCGCACGACGAAAATACTTGTGTATTTATGCTTATATATTTTCCTTGCCAATAAGGCCATATGAGATTCTTGCTTGCTCTCTTTGGAATTGTGCTGTTATTGAACATTGCTGGCGCGGAACAGATACTAAACTTGGGCCAATTCCTTTACAATAACCTTACGGTACAGGGTGGGAATCAGATTGTGGTCGGGATTAACACGTCTTCCAGTGTAGACCTTATGGTCATCCACAGCTCAGATTTTAGCAAGTACATTTTTGGTGAGAAGGTAAGTCCGGTTTATAACTATACAGTTAAGTCTGGGATCTTTGTGGTTAACGTTAATCCTGGGAACTATACGGTTATAGTCCAGGGTGCGGCTATGGTGGACTTGGGTTCTGTCACAGTGCCGACAGGCGGTGGCAGCAACATGAACATTGCAGGAGCTTATAGCTATAAGTTCCGTCTGGACAACTATAGCAATGTAAGTGTCAGCCTGCTTTCTTCGGATGACTATCAGAGCGATCCGATAATTGTTAATGTGTCAGGCACGCAGACTGTGGTTAACAAGGATAGAAACTTCTATATTTTGTACTTTTTACTCAACAAAGGAGACCATAATCTAACCATATATGCCCCAGGTAAGATGAACCTTTTTGTGTATGTAAACTCGACTTCCACGCTTGTCAACCCTTTGACTTCCATCTCTTCTGGAACTGCTTACTCTGCAGGAATTGCAAGCTATGGATTGTATAATGTATCAGGCATGCTTCATCCTTACCAGGTCAGGACTGATGAGGTTGTCGGTGATATTAACATAAGCAGGCTTTCTGTGTCAGGAATGCGGCATGCGCTGAACGCTTCTCCAAATGGAGCCAGCCTGCAGCTGAACGTAGGCCTGAATACGCATATTGGCAAGCGCTCTGCTGTTTATTGGCTGCAGGACGTGGTTGATTTCAACACAAGCTCCCACCAGTATTATTTTGTGGATAATATCTGGAATAACACTGGATCTTACACAAGCGTTGCTAATTCAACGCTTGTGGGGAAAGGCGCCATTAATGTCTGCAACACGTGCAATTTCTCACAGACATTCTATGCATATACATACCCAATGTCTTACCTGAATTACTCGATGCCGCTTCACCTTAAGCTGATTATAAAAGTGAATTCGTCAACTGGAGGAAGCAGCGTGCTATGGTTCGGGTATCAGATATTGCAAAATGGCAGCCAGGGCCCTGATCCGCTGGTATTCTTTGACCATGTTCTGCTGCCCGGCTCTGGAAACAGCACGCTATTGACAACACCATTCTATCAGACGCCTGGAGGAAAGAATTCCTACGGCAATTATTATGATTCTGAGTTAGTCTTTGGCGGCGAGTCTAACGGTGCAAACTCCTACTTTAACCAGATTGCCGCTAACTTATGGATGTACTATGACAGCAATGGTACTTTGGTGCCATTTCCATCTGTTTACACTTTCGGACTTAGCACCGCAGAATCAGCAAGCAATGTGCAGGTGCTCACTTCGCCGAACGGAGCCTTTGCTACTACGGGCCAGGCGAACTATTCAAGAGACATATTTGCATCGAACGCGCTGGCAACAGTTGCGCTGTATATTTCAAACACTTCAAGATATACTTCGCAGCCAACAACGGTGCCGCCTCAGACAACCGCGGCCCAGATCGGCATAAATGTGGGGAACGGTCCCCAGTCGGAGATAACGGCATTGGAATATGTAGCTGGAGTGGCAATAGTCTTTATTTTAATAATCGGGTTTCTACTGCACAGGAGGCGAACTCAGCGGATATAAGGGAAGCTTGTTGCCCCCTGGCCTTCCTGCGGCTTTGATGCGGCTTCGAGCTCCTTGAGCAGCTTCTCGGTCTCGGCCTTTATCTTATCTATGTTGTCGAGGTTCACATTTACTCCGATTACCTTCTTTAGCACTTCGAGTACTGCGCGCGCTGCATTTGCATCTATCTCAAGGGCCCCAGTCTCGCCCATTATGCATGCTGCGTGCAGCTTATTCTTCTTCGCAAATGACACAACCATACCTGCGGATCCCCATATTGCGCCGTTTGTCTGCCCGAACAACACCCCTTTCTGTGACAGTGCGTCCTTTGTTTGCTTGTCTGTTGCTATGCCAAAGACCCTTGGTGTCTGGATGTAGTGGTTGCCGGCGCTGTAGCCCCCTATCGTATATATCTGCTTGCCGCCCAGGTGCTTGAAGAACCTTACTATCTTTTCGTTAATGTCATACTGCCCCTCTGGAGTTGGAGCTTGTGTATCTCCGATGAGGAGTATCAACGTGCTTGACTTGAGCTCCTTGTAGTAAAATCTGTTGCTGATCAGTCTTGTATATCCGCTCTTTAGCATGATTGTCTGATGGATAAAGTGCGGCGAATATAGTGTTGCGAAGCGTTTTGCGCCTAGCTCGTTCTTGAGGTGTTCCCCTACCAGAGCGCCGACGCTGCCTATCCCAGGAAGGCCAACAACCAGTATGGGGTTCTTAAATTTTAATTTCTTGTAGTATATCTTAGTCGACTTCACACGATCACCAGAGCCGTTGCCGTTAAGCCTGCTCCTTGTTCTGCTTTATGCTGAATTCGATGCTGTGGTACTTGTTGAGCACTTCCTGCGCCGCTGTTATCTTTTCTTCTGCCTTTGGGTAGCTGCTTGCGCTTGAGAGGAGTTTGTAATGTGGAGCACCCATGTAAAGAACCCCGACTCCGATTTTCTCTACCTGGATAAGCGCATCTTTTATTGTCTTTATTCCTGCCTTCGTATCGGAAGTTGAGAGTTCTATATTATAAGATACGGTATATGTTTTCGGTTTTATCGTCTTTGAGACCAGGTCATAGAGTGCCTGCTTGAATTCCTTGTCCTTGAAGTCCGCAAGCGGGTCCTTTCCTTCAAAAATGCTGTTGACAAGCTCAGTGTAAGTCTTTGCCACTTTTGATATGTCGGTTAGCAGCAGCGCTTTCTTTTCCTCCTTGTGTGAGGCCACGACTGCCTTGTTGAAAATGCCTTCTGACCTCTTCTCTATGCTGTAGTCGTTTAGCTTGTCTTTCTTCTGCTTGCTTGATGCCTTCTTAAGGGATACGTCTACTGACTTCTTCTCCCTGTCTACAAAAATTACTTTTGCCACATCCTGCTGTCCTTCCTTTATGAATTCGTGTATGTTCTTTATCCATCCTGATGCTACTTCAGAAATAGGAAGATATGCGTCTATGTTGTATTCTGTAAGTTTGCAGTATGCGCCGTGCGGCATTATCTTTGTAATCTTGATTATTACAAACTCTTCCTGGTCAGGAAG
>JAGWHH010000026.1 GCA_028866935.1 Microcaldota archaeon
TCAGTCTTTATTTATGTGTAAAATCTCGTTCGAAAGCCCTTCAAGCTGAATTCTTGCGGTATCCTGCTTCCTTCTGAAGTCTGGAAGGATAGAGCTTGCGAATCGCATATGCAGAGTCGAATCGTATATATCCGAAATTAGGCTATAGTACGCCTTTGCATCCTTGTTTTTCCCTTTCCTTATGGAATCTATTGCCTCCCTCTTGATCTCCCCCACCGCATCCATAAGGCCAAGTAGGTATGGTACCTCTGTTTCATCTATTGCATTCATGCTTGGTATCTTCCCGGTTGATATAATATTATAGAAAATAAGTGCTTCTGAATACTCTTGATGCGCCTGCAATGAGTAATACTCAAAGCCCTTCTCTATGTTATCCAGCCTTGCCTTTGAGCGCTTTAGCTCCGTTATCATCTCTTTTGGGATATTAGGGCCTTTTGCATGCATTGCGGCTATTGTCTTGCCTGATAATCTGATGACGTCCTTTGAAAGCTGCATGACGGCATCCCTGTCAGATTCGAGCTTTGTAAGCTTCTTCTCTATTGAGTCAATGTCAGGTATCATGATTTCATCCAATGTTATTCTCTCTTCCCCGCCAGAATATATATTGCTGGGCATACCCAAGGTAGCTTTTAGGCCATCTATCTAACGCAAATTTGTGCAGTCTCTTTATGGTCCTCTTCCTTCCGTTAAAGTATACGCGCTCCATTACTCTCTTGACCCAGGTATCTATTGGGAACGCGTCAAGTTTGTTGTAGCCAAAGAGCAAAATGCAATCGGCAACCTTATCGCCGATGCCATCAAGTTCCATAAGCTTCTCCTTTGCATCTTCGTAGCCCATTTTGTAGGGCTTGCGTTTGTCAAAGCTGAAAGCGAACTGCTCTGCAACGCTCTTTACGTACTTGTCCCTAAATCCCGTACCGCATGCCCTTATAGAGCTTAGATCTGCGCTTGCCAGTGCCTGTGCTGAAGGAAAAAGTTTAGTGCCGCCCAGGTCTTCGCCAAATTCGCTTACCATATTGCCTATAATTCCCCTTATCCTTTTCAGGTTATTGAACTGCGATATTACAAAGCAAAGGCTTGCCTCCCACGGGTCATTCTTTGTTATTCGCATTCCGTAAAATCCCTTTATTGCGCCTGCCATGAAGATGTCAGTATTTATCTGCCTGTAGATGTCTGGAAGGTTGTCATCGAGTCCAAGCCTTGATATTACTTCATTCTTTGCAGTTTTCTGAGTATAATTTCCATTGAACCTGTACGAAAGCCTATCGCCCTTAAGGCTTAAGTTTATCTCGCCTTCTGAAGTTACATACGCAAGATGCTCTGTGCCGGCATGATTTGAGTATCTAGAATAGAAAGTTAGGGGCTGTCCGCTCTCTATTGTATGCCTAAGGCTGAAATCACTTACATGCAGCATAAAACCAGTTCATTACATATTCTCGGTTTGCCTTTAAAAATATTGGCTGGTATAATCATTTGGTACGATATTGGTGGAGAGAGTATCATTGCTTGTGTTCTCTAGGGACAATATTGAGAAGGCAATTTCCCTTGTAGAAGACATGTACGAGTACGTAGATGACATAGTATTGGTAGATAGCAGCAGGCAGAAGGCTCACAAATCACTACTTAAGCAGATATCTTCAAGAAAAATAGGAAAGCTGCAGGTATTTTATGCAATAGCTCTTGGATATCCGGATCCTTTGCGTATGTACGCACTGCAAAAGTGCAAGTACAGATGGGTGCTGATGATTGATACCGATGAGAGGGTGAGCGCGGACTTAAAAAAGGATTTGCATAGTCTTGTTGAGAGTTCAGGAGCTTCTGCAATTTCCATAAAGAGGTACGAAGAGGTCAACAGGGGGATGCGCAGTGCCTATGTGAATTGGCAGACAAGGCTCTTTAGGAAAGACAAAGTTGAGTACAGGGGAATCATTCATGAAGAGCCGATAGTAAATGGGTCTGTAAAGAAGCTTGAAAATGATGATTACTACATTGACCATGTCGCGCAGTTGCGCGGCAACACAGCTGCGCAGTATAGCGTTATGGAAAAGTTCCTTAGAATGTCATACAAGACATACAATGAGCGCATGCTTGACTACTTTTACAAGACAACCGTTCCTGAGAACCCTAAAAAGGCAGGATCAGGAGGCGGAACTTTGTACTTTTTCCTATTGCTTTACGAAAAGCTAGGATTCAAGCATCTGGAGGATGAGATAAGCAACCTTGATTACTTCATTTTTTACTATTTGATGGCAGTAGCTACAAGCCTTAAGTCCCACAAGATAGGCGGGGTTGTTTTTGGAGTTGCAGATGCATCTGTAAGATCAAGGCAGATGAGGTCATGGCAATCTGAAAGAGATGGAGCTGAAAATTTTGAGATATCGAAAAAACTTTACGAAGTCGGGCTCATAAAATATTTAGGTCTTGACAAGGAACAGGCAGTATTGGAATTGAACAGGAAGTACAGGAATAAAAAGCAGGGCATAGGATTACTTATTGCTCTTTTGAAAGAAAGATACGAGAGCAACACTGCGTGACTAAATGAAACTGGCAATGATCAATATTGTAAAGCCCGCAAAGGGAAGCGGTGACGGAATTACCGAGTATACTTACAAACTTTACAAGGAGATCAGGAAAACAAACAAAGTCGATCTTGTATACTCGCTGCCCGAAGCGATCCGAAACAACATCTCTGGACTTGTGAGCGCAAACCTGAAGATGAGAGGGACTTTGCAGATGATGAGCTGTGACTATGACATATTGCATATTACAAACCAGGAAGTCGGCTTTGCATCAAAGCTCCTGTCAAAAAGGTGCGATACGCCTGTTGTTACTACAGTGCATGACATATCGAGATTCCAGAAGGGCCTGCAGAGAGGAGTGCTGCAAAGAACTTACAATAGGATGGTAAAGGCATATGTTGCTGATGCAATACATAATTCTGACTTCCTTATATTTGATTCGCAGCTTACTATGGACGAAGTGAAAAAGAAATTTTATATTGGAAAGAATGGCAGGGTGGTTAACATAGGGATAGACAGCTCGTTTATGACAAGGCCGAAGACAAAGAGAACAGACTCGAAGAAATTCACCGTCGGATATATAGGCTCTTTCGCTTACCACAAGAATGTGATGCTGCTACTTGAAGCAGCTAACATAATAGAGGACGGATACGCATTCAACATATACGGAAGCGGGGTTGAGGCGAAGCGGCTTGAAGAGTACAAGGAACTGAACAAACTTAACTCAGTAAAGTTCATGGGATTTGCGCCTGAAGAAAGGAAAGTTGAGATCTATGACAGCTTTGATGCGTTTGTTTTCCCCAGCCTTTATGAGGGCTTCGGGCTTCCCATACTTGAGGCCCAGGCAAGGGGCCTTCCCGTAATAGTCTACAAGAAAGGCAAGGTATCTGAAGAGATAAAGAAGTACTGCTTTGAAGCTGAGGACGCAGTGCATATGGCAAGCATAATAGATGATATTCGTGAAAACGGGTACGATGATAAGCTGCGCAGAAAGGCCACAGCTTACGCAAGGAGCTTTACCTGGAGGAAATGCGCAGAAGAAACATTAAAAGTTTATGATGAAATTGTAAATTGATGATCAAATGGATATAGCTGAAATTGAGTCGTACTTAAAAGATGGCGCAAAGCTAAGGAACAACATTGACTACAAGAAGGTTTATGAGCTGGGAACTGAACTGTCTAGGAGGTTTAGGAGCGGCAATAAGCTCATATTATGCGGAAACGGAGGCAGCGCTGCCGATTCGCAGCACATAGCTGCAGAGTTTGTCGGGAAATTCAGGAAGGAGAGGAGGGCGCTTCCTGCACTTGCATTAAACACAAACACGTCCTCATTGACTGCAATAGGCAATGACTATGACTTCTCAAAGGTATTTGAGAGGCAGATAGAGGCGTTTGCAAAAAGTGGAGACATGGTCATAGGGTTATCAACCAGCGGAAACTCGCCTAATATAATCAATGCACTTAACAAGGCAAATAGCATGGGCTGCTATACTGTTGCCCTTACCGGAAGGGGTGGAGGGAAGCTTAAGGGGATCGCAAAGTTGACAATAGAGGTAAACAGCAGCGAGACCTCACTGATTCAGGAAGTCCACATAGCAATAGGCCACATAATATCAAAGATAGTAGAGGATGGGCTGTGAGCGGAGAAAAAAGGGTAGTAATTACAAGGACGCCGTTCAGGCTTAGTTTTGCAGGAGGTGGCACAGACATTCCCGAATATTACAATAACTACGGCAATGGGGCAGTGGTCAGCGGGGCAATGAACAAGTATATGTTCATAAGCGCGAGCCAGTACTTCTTCAAGGACAAGATAAGGATACACTACGTCAGGACTGAGAACGACATAGACAATGTAAATGACATCAAGCATCCGGCAATAAGGGAATGCTTAAAGCTGATGAAGATAGGCAGCGGTGTGCAGATATCTTCAATAGCAGACATACCATCCAAGGGAACTGGAATAGGGTCAAGCAGCTCTTTCACAGTGGGACTGCTAAATGCACTGCACAGGTGGAAGAGAGAAAAGGTTGGAGAAAGGCAGCTTGCCGAAGAGGCAGTGTATGTTGAAAGGACGGCGCTGAAGGAGGCTGGTGGAAAGCAGGACCAGTACGTGGCTGCCTTTGGCGGTCTTCTATTCATGGAATTCTTGAAGGACGGAAGAGTGAATGTCAGGCATGTTAAGATGAGCAAGAAGGACTTGGGCGAACTTGAAAAGCATCTGCTCCTGATCTATACAGGAAGCGAGAGATCGGCAGGCGCCTTGGAGGCGAAGAAGGCAGGTGCATTCGGCAGCCACGTGAGCGAGTTGAAGATGATGGCAGACCTTGCATACAAGCAGGTTGATGCGTTTGAAGATGGAAGATGGCGCGAGACAGGAAGATTGCTGCATGAAAATTGGGTGTTGAAGAAAAAGTTGGCAGAAGACGTGAGCAACAGCTACATAGACAACCTGTACAATACTGCGTTGAAGAATGGAGCGGAAGGTGGAAAACTGATGGGGGCTGGTGGCAGTGGATTCCTTCTGTTTTTTGCAGACCCTGACAAGCATAAAAAGATAATAGACGCTTTGCCTGGGTTAAAAGTCGAGCAATTTAATTTTGAACCTGAAGGCAGCAAGGTCATTTACGAACAGGGAGAACCCTGCGTGGACTGATGGTTTTGCAGAACATTTTTATTGTGTTATTAGATAATAGATAGATAAGGCAATAGGTTATGGAGCTTAAAAACAAGAAAATCATAGTAACAGGCGGTGCGGGCTTTATAGGAAGCAACCTGGTCGAGCGGCTCGCAAAGGATAATGATGTCATTGTCATAGACAACCTTCACACTGGATCAGAAGCTAACCTTAACTCAGCGCTGAAGTCTGGCAGGGTTGTGTTCAAAAAGGCCGACTCCGGAGACATGTCCAAACTCAAATTTGATGCAGATATAGTCTACCATTTGGGAATGTATTCGGCATCGCCAATGTACAGGAAGAATCCGGAACTGCTTGGCGAAGTCACTACAAGCATGATAAAGGTATTGGAGTACATCAAGAAAGCTGAGATTCCGCTCGTGTTTGCATCAACTTCATCTATATACAATGGCGTGACGCCTCCGCACCGTGAGAATGCCAGATACTTTGTAAGCGATTACTACACTGAGGGAAGGATATTTGCCGAGAGGGCATCGGAGCTCTACAATAAGCTTTACGGATGCAGCATCGCAGCGATGAGATTCTTCTCGGTGTACGGCTACCACGAAGAGGCTAAGAAGGGCTATGCAAACCTGGTAACTCAGTTTATGTGGTCAATGCAGAAAGGCGAGCCGCCCGTGATTTATGGTGATGGAAGCCAGAAAAGGGACTTCGTCTTTGTCACGGATGTGGTTGAGGCGCTTGCAAAGGCTTCTGCAATAAATGGATTTGACGTCTTCAACGTTGGTTACGGAAAGAACTACACGCTCAACCAGATGGTGGATATACTCAACCAGAAGATGGGGAAGAAAATAAAGGCGAAGTATATCAAGATGCCCGTAAGCAATTATGTTGCAGAGACTCTTGCTGACACTGCAAAGGCCCAGAAGGTGCTTGGATTTAAGGCCATGGTCGACCTTGAGCATGGGATAGACATGCTTCTTGGCTCAGCGGCGCAGAATTAAGTGGTTGGATGCTTGCCTTGATCATGGCGGGAGGGTTCGGAAAGCGTCTAAGGCCCTTGACAAACAAGGTGCCTAAGCCACTTGTAAAGGTTGGCGGAAAGCCGATAATATACTGGCAGATAAAGTGGCTTGAGTCCTTTGGAGTGGACAGATTCGCATTACTTGGCGGGTATAAGGCCTCAAAGCTGAAAAGCTACATAAAGTCAATAGGCTACAGCAATTCTTTTGAGTTTTCAATAGAGAAGGAGCCTCTTGGAACCGGAGGCGCGATAAGAAATGCGTATCATCTACTTGAAAACGAAAAATCCTTCCTTGTCAGCAACGGGGACAATGTGACAGACCAGGATGTAACGAAGCTGAAACTTGGCAGGCGCTACTTAGGCTGCATATCGCTTGTGCCTTACAGGAGCAGTAAGGGCATTGTTGAGTTTGACGGCGATCGTGTAGTGAGATTTGACGAGAAGCCATTGATAAAGGGGTACTGGTATAACGCAGGCGCCGCACTACTTAGCAACAAAGTACTGAATATGCTGCCGGAGAAGGGAAGCCTTGAGCAGGAGTTATATCCGATACTTGCAAGAAAGGGAATGCTGTCTTGTGTTAAGTTTGATAATTCTTATTTCAGTTCCGTTGACTCATTGAAGGACCTTGAGGAAGTGGATAGGGACCTGAAGTCAGGCAAGATAAGTTTTTAGCCCATTATGGCGCACAAGTTTAAGAACTAGATCAACGGCCTTGTCAAAGCTGCTTACCTCATAGTCAGGTACTATTTTTATGTTGCCTACTGTAAGCGTGCGACGGGCTTCTGACTCGTCGGCATATCCCCATCTGAGAAGTATGGTGGTTATTGCGCTTCTGGGAACTTTGAGGGGCTTGAGGACGTCTTTGTAATAATTTTCAAGAGTCTGTATGTCAGTCAGCTTGTCCCCTACGATATAAAATCGTGTATTTCTGCTTCTGAGCCTAAATTGTTGCACTACCTGTTTTATCAGTCCGGTCTTTGGTTTCCTGCATTTGCAATTGTCCTCATTAGTGTGAGGGCACACCTTTATTGTGAAGTTTCTTGCGCTGATCCCTGAATCTTTTGCCTTCTTGGCCAATATTCTGTGCATCTTCCTGAGCTCTGCCATCTTCAGCTTGCCTCTTGAGATTGAAGGCTGGTTTGTGACTATCCCTATCCTGATTCCGTTTTTGTTTAGCTTGCCTAGAGATGTTGAAAGTTTTGGGGCCAGCTTGAGTTGCGATATATTTAGAACACCATCCTTTACGTCCTTGCACAGTACTCCATCCCTGTCCAATAGGACTAGAGTTTCTTTGTTAGGCGTTTTCTTCGCTGGCATACCATCATTCAGTCTTCATGAGCCTTGAAATTCCCTCTTTAACCGTTATGAACCTGTATTTTTTGAGGGCGCCTTGTAGCCTTTTCTTATCCGCCTTTAGATAGAAAATGTACGATGAGAGATAGGGGTTCTTTACGTATATTATCTTCTTTGGCTTCATCATCTTGGCTATGTAATTGAAGCTCGTTGCAATGCCTGTGCCGACGTTGTAGACCCCAGAGCTCTTTTTGTCCTCCATCAGCCTGAACGTGATTTTTATGGCGTCGTCTATATGTGTAAAGTCCTTTGCCTGCTTACCGTTCCCGAATATCTTTATCGTGCCATCCCTTCTTTTTGAAATCAGGAATTGGGTTATCGGAGATGACCGTTCCTTTACTTCCTCTCCCGGACCGTAAATGTTGAAGTACCTTAGTCCTACCGTGCTCATTTTGTAGGCATCGGCATAGGAATCGGCTAGCATCTCGTCTATGAGCTTTGACTTTCCATAATGGTTCCTTAATGTCTTGACATCAATTGTTGCGTCCTCGCCATAATCATTTTGATAGACAGCGGAGCTCGAGGCGTATACGAATTTCTTGCTCTTGTTCCTTTTAGCCGCATCTATGACGTTCAGAAACCCAAGCACGTTTGTCGAGTAGTTTTTATGAAGGTCATACTGGAAATCTGGAAGCGAGGTTGCAGCAGCGAGATGAAGTACGTAGTTGCATCCTTTTATTGCCTTTTCCAAGAGCTTCTTGTTGTTGATGTCTCCCTTTATGAAAACCAGGTTCTTGTGCTCGATGTCCAGCAGATTGATGTCGATTCCTACGACATGATAGCCGTGCTTCAGCGCATATGAAACTGCATTCCTTCCTATAAACCCAGAGCATCCAGTTATTGCTAGCTTCTTGGCAGTTGGCATTCTAGCACTTGTTATATGTTATAGATGACTTTGCTTCCCTCAAAATCAAACCTTACCCTGTGCTCAGGCATGCCGATGGCCTCCATCGCAGACCTTATCTTCTTGTGGTTCTCATCAGCGTAGACCATAAGGAAACCGCCCCCTCCGGCGCCAAGGATCTTCTCGCCTATTGCGCCGTTATTCCTTGCGGTTTCAACCGCCTTGTCTATGAAATCATTAGTCATGTTGTCGGTTACGCTTCTCTTTGCAAGCCAGTGTTCATGCAGGAGCTCTCCGAATCGAGTAAGGTCACCTTTTTCGAGGGCTTTCTTGCTATCCATACCTATTTCCTTGATCTTGTGCATCTGCTCTACAGAGCTGCCAGAACGTATGTTCTTCTGCTGCTTTGACAGAACCTCCCTTGATTCCCTAGTCAATCCTGTATAGAAGAGCATTATGTTGCTTTCAAGATCTGCAATTGTGCTTTGCGGCAGTTTGAGTTCCTCTATCTCAACCTTGCCGTTCTTGCCTATCTTGTAAGCTCTTATGCCGCCGAAGCTTGCAACATATTCGTCCTGCTTACCTGAAGGTTCCTTAAGGATATTCATTGATATGTCGCATGCTTCCTCAGCTATATCTGCGGGTCCTACAAATTCGTGCTTCACTGAATGAAGCCCCCTGAGCAGTCCCACTGCGAAGCTTCCGCTTGACCCTAGCCCGGTGGATGCAGGAACGTCTGCGAATGAAAGTATCTCAAGCCCGTATTTTATTGCAGTCTTCCTGAGTGCCTCCCTGATTATTGGATGCTCGACCTCATCAGCATTATTGACTATTTCAGTCTTTGAGTATGCAAGCCTGAGACCCTTTACTATGCGCGGGTGTATCACTATGTTCATATACTTGTTTATCGCAGCGCTGACAAAGAAGCCGCCATACTCCTTGTAATATGATGGGAGGTCTGTGCCTCCGCCGCCCAGCGGAAGACGTAACGGCGTCCTTGATATTATCGTGCTTGAGTAGTTCGCGGTCTCCATTTTATCACCATTTAGAGGTTATACCCCATGGATTTAGCGTCATTGTAAAACATCTTGACAGTGTCAAGCGAGAGTTCGTTGAGGTCTTTGTCGAGCATCTTGAGCTTCTTGAGTATCTCGTTCGTAACCGTTATTATGTGGCAGCCGCAATCCTCTGCCTGCATTATGTTGAAGAGCTCCCTTGAACTCGCCCATAGCAATTCGCTATGCTTTTTCTGCTTAAGTATTGCATAGGATGACTTCATGACTGGAACCGGATCCCTTCCTGTATCAGCAATCCTGCCAGCAAAAACTGAGACTATGCTTGGAGTTGAATCAGAGACTGCGTTTGAGACCCCCTTTACCTGGTCTATTGTCAGTATTGCAGTTATGTTCAGCTTTAACCCTTCTGCGGATAGCTTCTTTATCAGGTTAAGTGAGCTTTCTCCTTTTGTGTTTGTAATTGGTATCTTTGTATAGACGTTGTCGCCCCAGCGGCTGATCTTGCGAGCCTCCTTTTCCATTGCGGTAAAGTCGTCTGAGAATACCTCGAATGATATTGGCACATCTGGGAACATTTCAAGAGCAGACTTTGCAAATGCCTCGTAGTTAGTGACTCCAGCGTTCCGCATAAGCGTAGGGTTGGTGGTGAAGCCACTTATCAGCTTTGCGTCGTAAAGCTCCTTCATCACCTTGAGGTCCGCACCGTCCCCAAATAGCTTTATCTTGAATTTTCGCATAAAATCCATGTTTATAAATCTAGGCATTAACAAAGCAGTAATACCTGCTTAATAGCTTTGTGTCTTCTATATAAATATCCGTATTACTTCATTAAATATGAGTGAGTTAGTGGCGGCAAAATCGTTCTCAGAACAGTATCTTACAGAGGTCAGTGAGGTTGCCGGGGGGCTTGATCCTGAGATGGTGGAGAAGGCAGTTGCACTGATTGCAAAGACGCGCGATAGGAAGGGGCGCCTATTCGTACTCGGGGTTGGGGGAAGTGCGGGGAACGCTTCGCATGCTGTCAATGACTTCAGAAAGCTTGCTGGCATTGAGGCTTATGCTCCAACGGACAATGTTTCTGAGATAACTGCAAGGACAAATGATGACGGTTGGCACAGCATATTTGAGCCTTGGCTCAGAACCAGCCGTCTGAACTCCAAAGACACCGTACTGGTGCTCTCTGTTGGCGGAGGAGACGAAAAAAAGAATATAAGCGTGAATCTGATTGAGGCACTTAAATATGCAAGAAAGGTAAAGGCTAGCATAATTGGCATAGTTGGAAGAAGTAGTGGCTACACTGCGCAGGTCGCAGACGCATGCATTGTGGTGCCTACAGTCAATCCGGAACACATCACCCCTCACTCAGAGTCTTTCCAGGCAGTCATATGGCATCTGCTCGTTTTCCATCCCAGGTTAAAGATGATTCAAGGCAAGTGGGAGTCAGTAGAACAGGGTTCTGCAGCTAACAAAACATAGGTGCGTGCATGGAAAAAGTATTCATAACTGGAATTAGTGGTTTTGTTGGAAAACGGATAGCTGAAATGGCAATAAAGCAGGGCTATGAGGTAAGCGGCATCGACAGACAGGGTGCAGAGATACCGGGCGTGAAGATAGATAAGGCAGATGTTAGGGATAAGGAAGCAATGATCAAGCTAACAAAAGGCATAGATTATGTAGTTCATGTAGCTGCTGTGACATCGAACCTTGAATTTCAGAAGCACCTAGATTTTTGCTACGATATCAATGTGAGCGGATTCAATTCTATAATTGAGGCTGCATACAAAAACGGCTGTAAAAGATTTGTGTACGCGTCAAGCTCCGCGGTCTATAAAGACAAATTTTCTGAAGACGCGATATTGAACATACACGGACAGAAGAACCACTACGCAAAGACTAAGATGATAAATGAGATGATAGCTGCTTCGTACAATGATTTAGGCGTATTGGAAACGGTCGGAACGCGTTACTTCAATATTTATGGCCCAGGAGAAAATAGGAAGGGGCTTTATGCAAGCATCGTAAGCATCTACATAAACCAGATGCTTGAAGATGGAAAAGTTACAATATATGGGGATGGAAAGCAGTCTAGAGATCTCATATACATTGATGACGTGGCCCAGATTAGCCTAAAACTGCTCAAGAAGGGCAAGCCAGGCGTTTACAATGTAGGAACAGGAAAGTCTACTTCTTATAATGAAATAGCAGATATGATCAGTCGAGGGAGAAAGGACTATGTTGAAAATCCTCTTAATACATATCAGCTACTGACAAAGGCAGACACAAAGAGGCTGCTTGATGCAATAGGAGAGTACAAGTTCAAGGATGTGAAGGAAGGGGTAAAGGAAATGATGAAAGCTGCTGGGTTATGATGGATAAAACGCGTGTAGGATTGCTTGGATTGGCAGATGACTATGACAGGGCTAAAGGGCAAGGCATACAAAAATACATGCATGAAATTTACCAGAGGATGAAGAGGCTTTCAAAAAACATAGAGATTGAGCATGCAGGCTATGGTAAAACGATTTCGCCGTTTGGCGGAGGGCTCTCGTTTCTTTTCGGTAACATGTTCGTTGATTTTAGCAACTATGATATAGTGCACAATATGGACCAGAAACCTTTCCTGCCAATGCGTAAGGGAAATGCAATATGGATAAGTACAGCGCATGACTTTCAGCCGATTCTTGCCCCAGAATACAATGATACAGGGCTTAAAGAGAAACTTTGGCAGCTGATAATAAACTATGGCATGATGAGATCGTTGAAAGCGGACCATCTAATAGCAAGGTCGACGCTGACAAGAGACGACGCCGTAAAGCTGGGTTATGACAGATCAAAAATAACAATAATAAACGATGGGGTTGACGAGAGATACTTGAAAAGGCCCAAAAGAGTATATCGCAATGATGATTTTATTGTTGGATACTTGGGTGCATTTAGGAGGAGGAAAAACCTTCAGTTTGCTATAGAGGCAGCAAATACCGTCCGTGACGACAGCATTGTTTTCCATATGTGGGGAAAGACCCAGTACATGTTTAAGGAACTTGTAGAATTGGCAAGGGGAAATAGGATCATAAGGTTCATGGGATTTGCTCCTGAGGAAAGAGTTGTGGATATATACGACAGCTTCGATGCGTTCGTATTTCCAAGCGTATACGAAGGATTTGGAATTCCAATCATAGAGGCGCAGGCACGTGGTCTTCCAGTTATAATAAACAAACAGGGAAGGATCCCTTCAGAAGTAAGAAAGTACTGCTTTGAAGCCAAAGACCCAGAAAACATGGCAGACATCATAAAGAAGCTCAAGCAGAATGGATACAACGAGAAGGACCGCAAAAAAGCTATGGAGTATGCAAGGAGCTTTACCTGGGAAAAGGAGGCTGAGCAAAC
>JAGWHH010000027.1 GCA_028866935.1 Microcaldota archaeon
CAAATCTGCTGGAATATACGATGTGATGTTTTGAACTTTGACGATGGTGGTCCTATGTAGATGTCAAGTTCCTAATTGTTACTCCTAGGTTATTTTAATATTTCTACGGCGTCCAATTACAGTAGTTGAACATGAAGTTGTAGAAGTTTGGTGCCAAAATGCGTTGTCTACGTCAATTATGTCTTTTGTCTTTCTTTTGTCTTCTGTAATATTGCCTTGAAGATTGTGTTGACATTTATGCATGATCTCACGCTCTCAGAAATGATTGTCTCCTGGCTATCTAAATCTATTGAGACAGCATATGCTTCATGAAACGCTTGCGTTATAGTTGCCTGCAAATCTTATGCTAGTAATGCTGTGATGCATGAGGCAATATGTAACCAGTCAAGTCTATTGCAATGTTTGCAGTTTCGCCTGCAAACAGTTCGTACGTCTTGGTGAGTAGTAATTCCCAGACATATGCAGGTGTTCTAAGAAAGAGCTTCTGCATGGCAGTGAAGTGAGGAGTACTGTATTTGAACTCAGAATAGCCTGCAGATTCAGCCAACAAATATGCAATGCGCAGGTATGTCTTGTTCTCGTATTTTATTGGCAATATTGGCATTCGACTCCATGTTGACGTTGCGCATGTGTCTTCTTTGAGGACCCGTCATAGCACTGTCTTAATACTCTGCTTGCCCCCAAACGCCATTTCAATAACTCACATTGCCTAGGGTTAAAATCCTTCGGCAGTTATATTGAATAGAGGAATTCTACAGAGCCGGCAACAACGCAAATTGCGTAAATAGTCTAGCATTGCGCATTTACCCTAACTGCACCCGTTTGAGCCGCTCTCGCATATTGTCTGGTTTGGACTGTCGTCCCAATAGTTGCCGGACCATTTGGTAACAGTATTATTGAAGTATGCGGCTAGGCCATAATACCCGCTTTTTGGATAGTATCCGTGCTGGTCGGGGCATGATGAGCTTAGGCATCTTGCGAAACGGTTTCCGGCCACTGTGACAGGGCCTTTTATCGAGCCGCCCGTACCTGCTCCGCCCCCATATAGCGTATAGCCGCCACCTGCCAGGAGGTTGTTGGTTATTGTCAATGTGTAAAGGTCGCTGAAGTCCGTCTTCGAGAATATTGTTGAGGTCTGGCCTAGGGGGTTGAGCAGTGTGTTATGGTTAAATATTAACTTCGTTGAGCTTGAATAACTGCCGCCATCATACGTGTTTTCCAGATGGATCCCGACTATGCAGGGAGTTGTTCCGTTCTTCACGTCGGCCAGTAGGTATGAATCCTCTATGTCTATCTGGCTGCCTATCCATCCACTGCATGTGCCATGAGTATACACCTTATTCATCAGCGTCGGCCCGGGACTATAGTCGCGGACTGCATCCTGGACAGCAACATTCGGGTAGTTGTCGAGTTCCGTGTTTTCTATCACAGTGCCCACTGCTCCGGATTCTATTACAAGAACCCACGCCCCACAAATGCTAGTAGTGACATATTGTGTGCCGCAGCCTGGTGGAGGCAACGTTACTCTTGTATCGCTGATGGTTACATTATTTGCATTCACTTCCAGTGCGCCAATGATGTCAAGCCCAGAGATTGTCGTGTAAGGCGTGCTTATGGCGCTCCCTAAAGCAGGAGTGAGTACGATGCCTGGAGGCACACCGACATTACCGTACGCAGGATCGGGGTAACCGCATGAGCCAGGAGATAGGAAGCAGTTCGCAGAAGAAGACGCAACGGCATTGACCATACCGAAGAGAAATATCGCATAGATAAGTATGGAGTAGGAACATCGCACATACAATACATCAGGTGTAAGATTTAAATGTGTTGCTTTCGTGAAGTTGAGGGATTTGGAGAGTACCGGTCCATATGGCTAGTTCTCCGCCACCTCGGTCTCCCTGTTCTCTGCCTTGTTCCTGCTAAATGAGTATATCTTGGCACTGCTGACCTGCTTGAGCACTTCGTCATGGGTGATTATGAACACCTGATCCACTATCTTTGGCAGCGTCTCGCCGAACATCTGGACAAACTTTGACAAACCTTCACGGTCTATGTTGTGCGTGGGCTCGTCGAGTATTAGCCATTTCAGGTTTGGAACCAGCACAAGCGAGAACGCGATTCTCATAGAGAGACATGCGGTGCTTCTTTCGCCTCCGCTTGCTATAGACTCTACGTCCTCCCAGACATAGTCGTTGTTTACTAGGGTCTTGACCTTCAGCCGGTAGTCATCGCTGGACGCATCTAGCATAAGGCCGCGGTAGTCCCCATACGGGTACAGCCCCTGCCAAACCTCTTGCATGATGCTGTTGATAGAGCTTATGAGTTGGCTGCGCAGTATTGATTGTGTTTCAAAAAGAGACTGCCTGAACTTTGAGAGATTATCTATTGTCTCTTTTTTCTTCTTCGCGTCCTCCTTTATCTTGTCGATTTTTGTTATCTCTGACTCTTTATCCTTTATCTGCAGCTCTTTATCCTTGATATATCTAGAGCTTGCATCAAGATTAGCCCTGAGTTTTGAGATCTCCGCGCTTATCTGGACGAACTCCTGTTGAAGTTTCTCTATGTCCTCGTGGTTGACCTTGATCAAATCATGATCCGCAGACTTTTTTGACAGGTTAAGGTCAATTTTCTTCTTCTCTTCGGCATGCCTCTCCCTTCTTTCGAGCGCATCAGTAGTGGATTTAAGTTTCTGGAATGCGTCCATTGAAGACATGATTGATTTTGAGCTCTTGTCCTTTGCTGCCTTTATTTTCTCGTATTCGGACTTTGCATCTGACAAGGATTTTTTATAAGACTGTAGCTTTTCGTCAACTCCGGTCAGGGCCTTCAGTTTGCCTTCTATAAAAATAAGCTCATTTAGCTGAACGCTAAGAGCCTTGGCATCTGCACGCAGCTTTTCCAGTTGTGTGGCATGCTCTGCCTGTGCTTTCTTGCTATCTGCTATGATCTTATTTTTCTCGCCAATAAGCCTAGACTTAAGCGCGCCGTCTATCTCTCTTTCGCATATGGGGCATTTGCTTATATGCTTTTCGAGCTCTTTCATCTGTTTCTCAGCATCAGCTGCGCGGGCTTTTGACTCTGCAATTGCTGAAGTTAGCTGATCTACCTTAGCATTGTGCGATTCTATGCCCTTTTCTAAAGAGGGTTTGTGAAGTCCAGAAATTTTATTAAGAAGTTTTTCCCTCTCTGCCATGTCCCTGTTTGCAGAATTTGTGTCAGCCTCCAGCTTCGCGATTGTCGTGTTGAACCTACGCTCCGAGTCAGTAAGACGTGTATCCTCGACTTTAAGCTTGTCGATTTCCTTCTGTGCGTTTTCCAATTCCTTCAATACAGAACCGCGCTCAGCAGTCACCTGAGTGTCTATCTTCTTTATCTCAGTTTCTAGCAGAACTGACTTTGATTTTAGCCCTTCTATCTCTTTTGCAAGCAGCAACTTTGAGTCGTATTGGCTCTTTAGCGAATTGAGTTTCGTCTCTGTTTTTGATTTGGTTTCTGTCTGCACCTTCAATTTCTTTTCGCTCCCCTCCTTCTCTTTTATGAGCGCGTCTTTCTCGTTATTCAGAGAATCAAGATCCTTCCTTGCCTTTTCTATGTCAAATTCGTTTGCAATACGTTCAGTATCAGCCACCATGTCCTTTATTCTGTTTGTAAGCGCTGTTGCGCTTTCCTGTGCGAGCGCGAACTTGTCAAGGCCCAATAGGCTATCTATCTGCTTCTTTCGATTTGTTGGGTTGAGGTTAAGGAAGTAATCCAGCCCATTTTGCTCTGAATATACGACTCTGGAGAAGATGTCATAATCTACCTTGAGTATGCGCTCTATCTCTTCCGTAACGCGCTGGGGCTGGGATTGAAGGTACGAACCATTATGTTCAATTGTTGCAGACGACTTTCCGTCCAATGTGATGGTCCTTTTTATTGAATAGTCATTGCCGTCAAGATTGAAGTTCAGCTTCACATATCCTTCCTTTGCTTGTGTAGGCTTGTTGCGTATGAGCTTTCCTGCGCTGACCCTTCTATGCTGTATTGCAGGAAAGGTGCCAAACAGCGCAAATGCTATTGCGTCCATTATAGAGCTCTTTCCGGAACCCATCTGCCCTATCAGTATGTTTGTGCCTTTTGAGAACTCGAGCTTGGTTTCTTTGTGGGTCCTCCAGTTCTTTAGTTCTATTGATTTAATCAAGCCAACACCGTATGGCAATCCCAGATAATAATAGGAAATAGAAACTATATAATTACACGAGCGTCTCGCTGTCTACTTCAACGTCCGTTATGCCTTCTACCTTCCTTAACTTTTCTTCAAGATCCGTGCTTCCTTCAGAATCTTCGTGAACATACATTACCTTGATTACCTTTATTCCAAACCCTATCTCCTCGAGCTTTATTCCCTGAGGGGCCAGATCCTTCTTTATCCTGGCGTATACTGAGTCTGCATCGTCTGCATAAACTTTGAATATTGTAGCGACCTTTGCCATTTATGGACCCTCTGTGCCGCATTTTGAGCACTTGTACTTTGTGTGCTTCTCCCTGCAGCTTCTGCACCTTATCATCGTCTCTTCCTTGCAACCTGGGCACTTGAACTCTACATACTCGTTGCTAAGCCTTCCGCATGAAACACATACTTTGCCTCTTAGTCCTGACATAATCTCACGGTATAAACATTTACAGGTTACAAAGACTTTATATAAGGAAACCTATATAAAAGCATTTCGTAAGGGCATGTGGTGTAACCTGGATAGCATGTCGGCTTGCGGAGCCGTTGGTTGCGGGTTCAAATCCCGTCATGCCCGAATTTTTTGAAAAATGTGCATTACAGTGTGTGAATTGGGGTATGAAGGTCTTTACTCCCTTCTTGCAAAAGAAATAGGTAGCTAGTAATTGTCTGCGAATGCTATTCTAAATGTGCTTGCCAGGTCTGAGCCTGCAGGTCTGCCCTTTCTTAAAGCTTCCTTTACTGTGCTGACCAGGTTTGCCAAAACAAGACGTCCGTCTACCATAGCCATCTTAGGAGCAGATACCGCATTGCTCGTCCTTGCCCTATCTTCTCTCAAAGCTTCAGATGAACCTAAGTCATCAGCAACGCCTATCCCATAATAGCCAAAATTGAACGTGAACACAGACATGGTATTCCCATTGCCCAAGTCAACCTTCCTCAATGTGCGTGTAGCTGCTATAGAAATCAACTAATAAGTATATTGGGACTATCCTGATATTTAAATATGACTAATAGGCATTTAACTAGGAACTTGACATCTATCTCGACAAGGCTTCAGTAACGTTTCATCGCGTGAAAACTGTTTTATTACTATGGAATATGCGCCGCTGTCCTATGCATTTAGCGAAGGGCCATAGTACAGTAATATTCCAATACTATCTTAGTTTGTAAAGTTCCTACATTTAACTATGCTGCTTGGCCTTGCTTGAGGCCTTCCGAAATTTGTCTATCTTTGTGGTATAGTGGTAGCCTTGAAGGATATTGCTCACACATCTACTGCCTCGTTTGCTTCATTCCTTTGGAAACGTGGATTTTAGGTGCTGCGCGTACTGCCGCACCTGCCGTCGACCTTTACAATGTAATCTCCAAAGCACATAGTCTGCGTGCCTTTTGTTACTATGTAGATTTCCTCAATTTCTTTAGGGTGATGGACAGTTCCTTGCTCAAAATCGGAGTGTGGAGGTATGCGGAGAAGTGGTAGCGCAATTGGATCTGATTTAAGTGCATTGGTAAGGCGTCTGAATTCGCCAAGAAAATCGGTTCCTGCATGATAGTCCTTCACACTGTATGCATTGACAATTTTATAGCCACCATCTAACCGACCAAGTATCGCATAATATTATGCAATGGACTAATTAAATGTGTATTGACAATTCGGCGTTAGGAACAGGCGCATAGCGGCATCCTGAACTTAGATAATTGAGTTCGGAGTGATGAGGAGTTATAATTAACGTCTGGCTAGTTTCTGCAAGTGTGCAAGATTTTTGATTCCGTCCCTGTCCATTTCGGTTTGTAGCCCGTCCATAATATTCCTTACAAGGCCAGGCCCATAACTTACATATGGCGTGTAACCTTCCAGTGCGTTTGCCCCTGCCTTAAACGCCTTATATGCAGTAATGCCGTCGCTTATCCCGCCAGTACCGAATATTAATACCGAATCTCTAAATGCATTTCGTATATCGTTTATGCTCCTTAGCATGTAATCAGTAAGGAATGTTCCGCTCCTGCCTGCGGTTGGATATCCCCATTTTTCCCTGATCGATTCCGGAAGCATCTCTTTTGAGAACGGGTATGTATTGGTAGTGACTACGCCCTGGCCTCCGCCTTCAAAAAATGCGTTTATTAGAATTAGTGTTTTTTTCAGCTCTGCTGGAGTTTCATCGTAAGGTCCGATCTTGACCATCTTGAGCTTGCCTGGGGCAAGCTCATCCATAAGCCGCCCGGTTTCATAGAAGGTGGCTGCTGTGCGTAGTTTCTCAAGTGCTTTTGTATTTGGTGAGAAAGGATTCCAGACAAAGCCGTCAACGTAAGTGCGCAGTGTTGTTATGAGCACCTCCATTTCTTTCATGGCATTGGCAGTTGCTCTGCCTTCTGATGGAAGCCCGCATATGCTGACATATATAATTGCCCTTCCACCCTTTCTTCTGTATTCAGAGATATTTTTGAGGAAGTAATCAAGGCCTTTGCTCGGGAAGCCTGGCGCATTGAATAGGTCTATGCTGTCCTTAAGTGTTGTTACCCTGACCCTGGGATTTCCTAGCCTTGGCTCTATTACAACAGTGCCAGGTTCCTGGAAACCGAATAGGTTGCCGAACGCTTCTAGCGCTTTTCCGTTCTTGTCCATGCCTGCTGCAGTGCCTAAAGGCAGAACATGTTCGCCGTTTATCTTGATGATGAGCTGTTTGGGAGGCTTGAATAGAGGGGAGATGAGCTTTGTTTTGCCAGCGTTAGTATGAAGGGTCTCCAGCAACAAATCGTTCACAGCTTCCGGATCATCGCCGCACCTGCCGTACAGCATAGGCCTTGCATGCGCCTTGAAATGCGCTGTATTAATGCTTCCTCTTAGAAGGGTTACCTTGTCCCTTAGGCTGAGCCTTGGAAACTCGCCCTCTTGGGTTGTTACTTTTTTGCGCATATTATGTCCTCTTGAATCGCTCTACAGAAGGTTTTGCATCTATTGCTTCATGCATAGAGTATCTCTTGATTACCATTGCCTTTAACGTATCTACGTCTTGCACCATGTGCTTCTTAGCAAACACTCCTGCCTGCTCAAGCTTATTCTTGTACGTATTATAAGCTGCAACTGCAGCTGACATCGCATCTCGTTCGTGAAGGTTTGATATGCCATACTTCCTTGCAAGTTCCTGCTTCCTCTTTACGCTTATGTCGTATCCTGCGGAGAAGAGTGTGGTGCCAAATATTGCAGAGAGCTTTGCTGGGAGCGTGCTTGGCTTCTTCTTGTCGCTTGCTATTATTACAGGAGTTCCTGTTGAATGTATCTTTTCCACAAACCACCCCAGCCCCACAAAAGTGCCGTTTGCCATAAGAACCGGATTGCCGTCAAGGTCAAGACACGCTATTGCCGCTCTCTTTCCCGAATCTACTCCAACTATTATGTGGTTCATTAAGTCATGCACAATGTACTATTTGAATAGCATATTGCCTGATGGGCTGTCTGTGGTATTGAAAGGTATTGGCAGTCAGTAACTACCGCTGAAGGTGATGTAACGTTAAAGCGCTGCGCCTGATCATGCTGCGCCAGCCTTACAACTGGAGATGATGCGGCTGATATGCAGGAGTTCAAGGAAGACATGTTGAATCCTGAGTTTCCTGCAATTCCTGATAGTATGTATGAAGGCATGTATGTTCCAGAGTATGAGGCATTAAGTGCCTTCACAAAACCAGTAAAGTTACGTTGCAAGGAACCACACTCGATGTAGTCGCCAAGTGCAACAGTGTTGTTAAGGCCGTAAGTGTTTGTTATTTTCTGTGAGTATGAAGTGTATAGTATCTTAACTGAGAAATTTGCCTTGCTTCCTAAGCTTGATTGAAGGTTTGATTCATTTACCAGAGATGGTATTGATCCTGGTGCATAAGGATCTATGAACCAGTAAACCTGAAGCGGGGATGTTGTGCTGCATTGGGTTTGGCTGTACAGCTTGATTACGCCTGGAGCTACCACATAGTTGTTTGTAAGGTTGCCAGGCGGGAGTTCCTGAACGAATGTAGCGAATGAAGATGGATTTGCATCGCTAATCAACACGCCGAACAAGTAAGTGTTTGAAGTGTAGGGGGTCTTGTACGGTATTGAAACATACCATTGCTTTGTGACGGGAAGGTATGACGCATTGATGTTGTTTACTTTGGAAAAGTACGGAAGCAATGAAAGTGTGCTGTTTAGTGTGCCGTACGCTGCAAGTATGCGCTCCGCCGCAGTCTTTGCCTGTGGTATAGTAAGCTTTGGCGTGATGCATGTTCCGTTTACTGAGCCATAAGTGCAATTTTGCCCTTGGCTTACATTTACTACAGATATATTCTTTGTAGTAGATATCGCTACGAGCAAAAGCACCAATATCGCTACAAGCACAATTAGTGCTATGTGTATGTTATCAAGGCCGCCAAGCCTGGATACGGGTTTTACAAGTATGCTGGGTTCTTTTAGTTTACTACTAAGTCTAGCCATGAATAATCAGCAGTACAGTTATGGATTGAAAGGTATAAAAATAGTCTACTTATCTGCAGTATCAGTTCTCATTATGGAGGATTGTCCAGCATCGCAGGCTTCCGTCCATCTTTTGCGCTTCGCTCATATCTACTTCAATCACCTGCTCGTAGTGCTGTGCTGCGAGCTGCTTTACTGTAGGGAAGCCTTTCGCTATCACTATACTTCCATTTATAGGAAGCACATGCGCGCCATATCCTTCGTTCTCAGGAAGATGAATGCTGTTCCATGGGGGCAATTGAACTTCCTTGCTTTTTGGAAGCGGATAATAAGCGTGATTCCATGCTACATGGCATTGAGGGTCCTGCAGTGCAAGCTTGCTTGTCATAGGAGTAAAGCCTGTCTCTACATGAAGTATCATTGTAGGCTTATAGCTGGAAGCGCCAGTAATACTTACATGAGGCACTGCAATCACCGTAACGTCCGGATCTACAGCTCGCAACGCCTTTGACAATGCGGCTATGCCCTCTTTATTTGTGCGTATATTCTCGTTTCGTCCTGAATATGCCATCAGAACAAGGTGCTGATCGTCGAATGTGAGGACATCCCCGCCCTCAACAAATGCGCCATTTACGTACTTTACTTTTTCTACAAATATGCCTGCGTTTTTAAGGTCAGAAACGTTCTGTGAAACTTCCTTTCGTCTTTTATCTGAACCAGGATTGCATTCCAGCATTACCCCTTTGTATGAAATAATGGTGTCTCGAGGGAACTGGCTGTCCGGATTCTTTTCGTCAGCCGGGAGCCGCAAAACCTTTATCTGGAGTGATTCCAATGCGTCAGTGAAGTTCTTCTGCTGTGCAACTAGCTTGTCATAATCAGGTACTCCGAGGCTTTTGGACTGCGTTGTAAGGCCATTTGCAAATGACTTGGGTATGTCTCGCACAACTACCAGGGTTGCTTTTATCAGAGGCACACGCACTGGAATTTGCTGAGCTGTGTGCCCTAACTTCTGTGCTGCCATTTCTCTCAACTGATAAACTTGCTGTTTATTTGATATATTAAGGTTATGACGTATTTTTTCAAAAAATTAAATAGATATGTATCATTTGATACATCAATTACTTTTGGTGTATTTCTTTGAAACCGTCTTGTACGCATCACGAAATGATATGCCATTCTTTACAAGCCGGTAGGCTTCATCTGTAGCGTAAACGTCGCTTGTGAGGCCCTTCTTTGCCTTATCTTTGTTGACCTTAAGCCCTCCAAGCAGGCGCGCTGCAACCTTTAGGCTCTGCTCTGTAACCTCGAACCCTTCCATTACAGGTTTCTTGGTTAGCTGCATATCTCTATTATACCCTGTTAACAGGTTGCCGGAGATGCCCTTGACCTGCATCTCATAAGACACCACGAGGTGGTACTTTGCACGCAGAAGCTCCAATACGTCGGGATTTTTCTTTTGGGGCATGATAGAGCTGCCTGTAGTGAACTTGTCTGGAAGCTCAAAATAGCCCAATTCGGGCATGCTAAATATTATCAAGTCTGTAGCAGCTCGGTTCATGTCAAGCATGATCTGAGTCAGGACATGAAGTATGGTAGATTCGAACTTACCACGTGAAAGCTGGACATATATCGGATTTTCCTGCACCTTTGCAAATCCTAGCTCCTTTGCGGTCATGTTCCGATCAAGTTTGATAGGAACGCCATAACCTGCGCCTGTGCCTAAAGGAGACTGATCTACAAGCAGCAATGTTGCCTCAAGAAGCGTGATGTTGTCCTGCATTGAATCTATAAGCGCACCGGACCATAACCGTATTGAAGATGGCATCGCCTTTCTGGTGTGCGTATAGCCAGGCAATACTATGCCGCCGTAATTTGATGAAAATGAGTGGAGCGCGACTATGTACTGCTTGGATAGGCTTATGCATTCTGCAATGTTGTCCTTGTAGTATAGTCTTAATGCAGTAAGCACCTGGTCGTTCCTTGACCGTCCCGTATGTATCTTGCCCCCAAGCTCACCAAGAGCTTCAGTAAGCATGTTCTCTATTGCAGTATGGACATCCTCTTGTTTCTTTGATATAGTGAACTTGCCTTCTTCTGAAAGCTCTTTTATGTTGTTGAGCTCATTTACCAGCTTGTTTACCTCAGCTTCCTTGAGTATGCCCATCTTTCCAAGCATCTTGGCATGGGCTATAGATGCAATACAATCGTACTTGACCAGCTTCATGTCTAATATATAGTCTTCGCCTACGGTAAAGTCCTCTATCTCTTCGTCCAAGGGAATTCCCTTGTCCCAGAGCTTATTTGTTGGCATTTTTACCAGACTTCTTTTTGAGCGCATCAAAAGGGATCCTTCCCTTCATCGCTATATTGTGGGCCTTGAGCCTTATAGCATTTACGTTTATGAAGCCACGAGAGTCAGTAGCATTGAATCCGCCCTCCTCGTCCATACTGGACAGCTTCTGGTTGTAAAGCGGAGTGAACGACTCCCTCCCGGTTATCATTACATTTCCCTTTAGAAGCGAGACTGTGACCTTTCCGTCTATTGCCTCCTGGCTCTTCTTGAATGCGTTCATCAAGAAGTCCATTTCTGGCGAGAACCAGAACCCGTTGTAGACTATCTCAGCAAATTTTGGCATAAGGCTGTCTCTAATATGCATAACTTCCTTGTCCATGGCTATTCCTTCAAGGTCCCGATGTGCAGCCCAGAGTATTGTAGCGCCCGGGGTCTCATACACTCCCCGTGATTTTATCCCCACATACCTGTTCTCTACCATGTCTACTCGCCCTATTCCATTTATGCTGCCAACTTTGTTTAGGTAAAGGAATATGTCAAGCGGCCTGGTCTTCATGACCTTTGACGTCTTGTCAACAAGCTTTACTGGGATTCCGTCCTTGAATATCAGCTCAAGTACGGTCTCCTTTGAAGGTGCTTTTTCTATTGAAGCAGTACGGCTAAATACATGCTCAGGAGGCTTGAAGCCCGGATCCTCAAGTATTCCGGCTTCATGACTTATGTGCATAAGGTTCTCGTCCTCGCTGTATGGCTTTGCTGTTGTGGCCTTCACAGGTATTCCGTACTTCCTTGCATAAGCAATAAGGTCGCTCCTTCCCTTAAACTGGGCAAGGAAGTCCTTGTCCTTCCAGGGGGCTATGACTTTTATTTTAGGGTCGAGGGCATAGTAGGCAAGTTCAAAACGCACTTGATCGTTTCCCTTACCTGTAGCACCGTGAGACACGTACTTTGCCCCTTCCTTCTTCGCTATCTCCATCTGAGCTTTTGCAAGAAGTGGTCGCGCAAGCGAGGTCCCGAGAAGGTATCTGCCCTCATAAAGCGCATTGCACTGCATGGCAGGGAATATGAAATCCGTAACGAACTCGCTCTTGAGATCCTTGATGTACACCTTTGAGGCTCCTGCTGACATTGCCTTCTTCTTTATCGCCTCGAGATCATCATTCTGACCCAGATCGCCTACAAAGCATATTACTTCGTAACCTTTGTTAACAAGCCATCTGAGTATAACCGAAGTGTCAAGACCGCCGCTGTACGCCAACACGACTTTATCTTTAGCCATATCAATCAGTAGTCTGTGCGTTAAATGGCTATATAAGATTTATGATGTGTTGGATGCATTTTAATGCATAAATGTATCAATTGGTACATTTCCCGATTTTATGTATAAGAAAATTTAACAGTATTTTGATAAAATGGTGCTAAAAATGGCGTCTGAAAAAGGACAGTTAGGAGAATGCGACCTCAACTGGTCAGAGAGCTTGGGGAGCTGCGCAGCAAGGAAAAGGAAGAGGCAACTAAGTCGTGTTTCAGGATCTGGAGAAAGGGTTAATAGCAAGCATCAAATCTTTGATGCGAAGATAAAGAGAGTGGTAAAGGAATTGGGAGAGGTACGTATGGTAGCAGGTGCTTTAGGAACTTGACAAATTATTAATCTTCTCCTCTAATCTAATTTTTGGGGTTTCTCTCTCTTTAATGTCGTCGGTTTCTCCTG
>JAGWHH010000028.1:0-3110 GCA_028866935.1 Microcaldota archaeon
AAAATTTAAGTCATTAATTATGCGAATGGATCAGGCAACAACAAGGTAGTTTAACACGTACGCAATTACAAATCCCACAAGTATGCCACCATAAGTAAGCCACATGTGATGGCTCATCTCGTTCTTGTTTTCAGACCTGCCCCGATTTATGTTTACATGAAATAGTACAAGAACAACATACAGTATTGACGCGCACGCAAGCGCATCGAAAAATATGATAAAAGTGTTGGAGAAAAATACCAACCCTATAAGCGTGCCTATTATTGTTGGGATTCCTCCTGCAAGGAAGGCGCCTGCAACAAACTTTTTCTCGAGCTTTCCTTTAAGCCTCATTAGCGGCATCGCTATTGGAAATCCTTCAGTTACATTCTGCAAGGTGAAGCCTATTGCAGAAAGTAGGTATATTGGCAGCTGGCCTGCGGCTCCGGCTGACCCGAATACCAACCCCTCAGTAAGATTCTGGAATCCGATTCCGGCAGCGGCTAGCAATGACGTGCGCTTTGGGTTCTCTTCGGGGTCCCTGCTGCTCTTTGGATAGATGAAAAACATAAAGGTTATGACAAAAGGCACTATGAATATGATCTCCAATGGATTTGTTATAGTACTGCTACCGAATATTGCAGCAACATTTCCATATATGTCCATTAGAAGAAAGACTAGCACGCCTATTGCAATTGCATTGTATAGGAGCATCTTCCTAAGGCTTATGTTCTTATGGAAGACTATAGGCCATGACAGGAAGACAGAGAACCCCATAGCGAAGGATATTGCAATTGTTAGAAGGTAATTAAGCATCATAACACAGTTATAACTGAGTTATGATTTAGGATAGAACTTTATAAGGATTTGCACGACTTGGTAAAGAAACTGTGGCAAATTAATTTATTAGAAGCATTTATTCGCCCTATCTGTAATGTAGACCTGAATGGGAAGGGATTGGAAGATAGTTAATGCCCAAAGCGCAATTTGGTATCTTTTGACTTATGGCTTGGTTATAAGTATGGGAATTGCTCTTGGCGCGCTATTCTCGCAATTGGTCTTTGATCCTTACGCATTATCGCCAAATGCAGCGCCTGGCGCATGACATGGCATCTTAACTGGAACACAGACGGTTATTCAGGGAAACAATAACAAAGGGCAGATCAATGGGGGCGAGCTGCATAGGCGCATGGACAGCAGTCTACACGCAGCCGTGATCAGGAAAAGAGATTTTGGATTTCCTCTTTTTGGTTTGCGAACTTGGTTGTGATGGGCCTCATTATTTTAGACAGGCTAGAGGTGACTGCATTCTTAAGGTCCATTGGGTGCAGCTTCTTGTCTAAGAAGCTTTCATGAAGCTCCTTGAATGATGAGTAGGTAACATCTCCGCCGAATTTCCTGTCCCGTTCTACCTTGAGCTCTGAGCTGATTGGGAAGATTATATACCTGCATAGTTCAAGGACGGGATTTCCTTCCGCTACGCCCTCTGGGCACCACGCAGTCTTCATTATCGACTTTATTTCTGCTTCATCAGCAAGAATTGGTATTGCAGATCCTGGCTTTGATTTTGACATCTTCATTGCCGCAACTACCTCCTCCTTTTCCGCCCCTTCCTGGATCTTAGGAGGCTGTGCAAGGCTTGGTATGAGATGGTGGTGGAGGGGTACTATATCGCGCAGCTTCAGATCCTTGAACAGCTCAAGCGCAAGAACGTGTACCTTCCTCTGATCTATCCCTGCATGAGGTATGTCAGCGCCCAGTATATCTATGTCTGCAGCCTGCATTATTGGATAAATGTACTGCGACACATGAAGCGTCTCTTTCTCGTTCCTTCCCATTATTACAAGGGTCCTTGTGGCCCTTGCCAGCGTAGTCCTTCTTGACATCTGCATTACAAGCTTCCAGAAGTCATCGTTGTTGTGATAGACTTCTGATCCCAGAAGCACTTTTGTATTAGGGCAGAAAAGATTGAACAGCTCCTTGTAGAATTTAGATGCCTTGATTATCTTATCCCAGTCGCCGCCAAGCTTGTTATTTGCCATCGTGTGCCAGTCGGCAAGCCATACCTGCGTCTTTACTCCTGCCTTGTCAAGATCATTTATCTTCTTCCCTCCGACCAGAATGTGGCCTATGTGAGGCATGCCGCTTATTTCTAGCCCCATGTAGTGGACTGGATGCTGCTTTGTCTCAAGGAGGTTTCGCATCCTTTCCTCTGTTATGATTTCTTCTGTTGGTTCTGACTTGATCAGGTCTAGTCTTGCATCAATATCCATGCGGCTCATACCTAATATTGCACCTATATTTTTATTAGTTCGGTGCATAACCAAATTGATTGAATGAAAGCAGTCATACTTGCAGGAGGATATGGTAAGAGGCTGCGTCCCATGACAGATAATCTTCCAAAGCCGCTTGTTGAAGTTGCCGGACGCCCTATAATCGACTGGCAGGTAAGATGGCTAAAGTCGCATGGCATCGACTCTTATGTAATGCTGGTAGGCTACCTTAAGGAAAAGATAATAGACTACTTTGATTCTCGGAAGGATGAATTAGGAATAACTATTGATTACTCTGTTGAGCACGAGCCCCTTGGCACTGCAGGTGCGCTGAAAAATGCTGAAAAGTACCTAAGGAATGAGGATGCATTCTTCATGCTCAATGGAGACAACATCACAAACATAGAGGTCAGCAATATGAAGCTGCATGGCTGCATGGCTGCAATTGCCCTTGTACCATTGAAAAGCACATATGGAATTACGCATCTTGAAGGAGACAGAATAATCAAGTTTGAGGAGAAGCCCATATTGAAGGATTACTGGATGAATTCTGGGGTTTACCTGATGTCCAGTAAGATACTTAGCACGCTTCCAAGCGCAGGGAACCTTGAGTCAACCACATTCGTGGAGCTTTCAAAATCAAAGAGCCTTATAGGCATAAAATTCCCTAATGCTTATTTCAAAGGTGTAGATTCAGTAAAGGATATGGAAGAGGCAAGCGCAGACTTGAAGACCAAGCATATCTTCGGCGATATCTAACCCAGGTTTGCACGCGATCCCACGGCCATACCATCACCGACGTACACAGCCTTCCATTCACGAGTTACTTTCAAGCGTTATATTACTTTTCTGCAACAT
>JAGWHH010000028.1:3120-12652 GCA_028866935.1 Microcaldota archaeon
AAAGCCTTGCCATGGCCAGAGGGGTTAGCATTTCATTTTTTGTAAGTCCGCCGTGGACCCCGATCAGCTTGTACTTCTTCCCCTTGATATGCTCATACCATATTGATTCGCCTTCCTTTGGCAGTATAAGCACATCTCCTACCCTATCCATGAATTTCTTATTCGGCTTGCCCATCCCATACAGGCCCATCTCTATCGCCTGCGTGGTAGTCATTACGTCGTCTACTTTTGAGAACCTGTCTTGAAGATACGATACCGCAGTTTCGATTTGACCTTTCTTTATGTGCAGGAAGACATCACGCGGGCTCCCCGTAGGCAATATCTTCTTTCCTCCATCAATTGCAAGCAGTTCTGTCAGCTTCCTGTCGTTGTTTAGGTATACCATACTCGAGGGATTTATCCTGCTATGGCCATGGTCTGAAGTTACTACCACAAGAGTCTCCTCTGCGGCGCGCTTTCCTATCTTTTCAAGAAGCTGCTTTTCAAATATGTTGGAGATGGAGTTGATTTCTGCCCTGGACTCCTCGCTGAATGGGCCATATGCATGGGTACTTGCATCTATATTATCTATGTAAAGCTGCACGTACGCGCGCTTCCTTTCGGATTCGATGATGTGCTTTAGCTTCAGCACGCCGTCAGTGGGCTTAACGAAGGATGCCTGCTTGCTTCCTTTCTTTATTATCTTTGTGTATAGCCCGTTTGCAATTACTCTGTTTGTTATTGACGTGCAGCTCACCCCCTGCCTTGCCAGTTGCTCATAGATCGTCTTGCCGTTATACAGAATGCTTGACTTTATGCCCTTGTCCGTCAGGCTTTGGGTTAGCTGAGGGTAATAAGGAGTGAATGGGAGAGTATTGATTATCATCTTTATTTCATGGAAGTATATCTGCCACTCTGGAAGGCCATGCTGGATAGGAGTGAGGCCGGTGTTTGCTGTAGTAACTGCAGATGCTGTTGTGGATGGAAATACGCTTGTGATTGGCAATACTATTCCTTTTTTTGACATCGTATTGAAAAAGCCGGGATTCTTCCATGAATCCATCCACATTTTGTACCCGAATCCGTCAAGAAGTATGAATGCAACTTTTTTAATGCCGCTGGCATCTAGCTTTGCGTAGTATTTCTCATTTATAGGTATTCCGTTTGTCTTTGCGCCAAGCAATTTCATAAGGGTATGAGGCACATTTGCCAATGACTGGCCATTATACCGCGGATAAACCTCGCCGTATTCTTTGTTGTCCAGTTTTGGTTCAAAGTTTTCCAATATCATTGAAATACCGCAAGTGGGCCCGCAGGGAATCGAACCCAGGTCTCCGCCGTGTGAAGGCGACGTCTTACCATTGGACTACGAGCCCGGCATATGATTGAAGACAGTTAAGTATAAATAAGGTTATTAGCTTTGTTTCTTCTTAGAGGCAGGCGCTGCATTTTTAGGAGAAGATAGGCTCTTGTAAATAAGAGCAAGGGCAATTACATACCAGGCATTGAGAGTGAAAGATACCAGGCTTACTACTAAGAATAGCGGCGATGTGAACGAGGTAAATTCACCCTGTAGCATTGAGCTGAGCTGTGATCCTGCTGCTGAGGAGTTAGTAGCGTTCATTGCTGCAAATGAAGACGCAAACACTTGGGCGTAAAGGGGCATCTCGAAGATCAGGATTATTATATAGTACACTATGCCTATCGCCAGGAAGGTAAGGAATATTCTCCACCAATTTCCTGTCACTGCAGACCAGCTCATCTGCAAAGAGTCTATAGCGCCCTTCTTGCCCAATACAACAAATGGAAACGCCATTGAAATCATAATAGGCAGGTAGATTGCCGCTATTATGTATACTAAGAGCAGCAGCAGGAAGATAAGCGAGACCCTAAGTAGGAAAATAATGATTAGGTAAGACACTACGTATGAAAGCCCGATTAGTATGAATAGAAATAGCGCAGGAATGTATCTGCTTGCTGCTGCTGAGAACGCCCGACTTATGTCCATCTTTGCGCCGTAATATGCCTTGTTCAGTATTGCAGTGGCGAAAAATAAGTATATGAGAAGCACTGTGCCCTCGAATCCCAAAAGTAGGATCAGGCTCCAGTAGAATCCTGCTTTGTACAATGAAGGATTGGGTGATGATGCCATGGTATTGATCGAGGATACAAGGTTTTCAAATATGCCTGCGAAGACAAAATAGAGAAGCAGAGCAACTATCACAGCGCCGATGAATGAGATCAGAAGAAGCTGCTTATCGTCCCATAGGGTCCTGATTGAAGTCGATACGGTGTCGCCAATGTTGAAAGTCGATGTTCCGCTGCCAGTTGATGAGGAAGGGATCGCTTTGGGCCTTGAAGTGCTGTACATTTCCATTCCAGATCCGCCGTGTACTTTCATTATGTGGCCCTCTATGTCAGACTCTGAAGAGCCTACGTAATTGCATCTGTTGCACCAGTATTTAGCCATATTGTAGATTAAGGGATATTTGCTTATAAAACCACGGTTTTAGCGCTTTGGTTTGTTACGCGTGCGATGTGCCAGTCTTTCAATTTTGCGCAGGTTATTTCTCTTAATAGGCCCGTATAACCCCTTTGCTGCGTTTGTGAAATAATGGTGCCGCTTCATAAAATTTAAGTCAATGTTCTTCCATTTTCCTCGATCCGCACTTAGCTCCCGCCTTAATGCATCAGAGAAGTAGGCCTGCTGTTGTGTGCCAAGTGCAGACATATCTGCATCGCATATTATCTGCTCTAGTCTGTCTTTTGGTCTTTGTGGCATTGATGTTGCAATTATAAGACGGCTTACGGTAGCTATATCCGCATCGGAGTAACCAAGCTCCCTGAGCGCAACGTGCGCTATTATCGCACCGAAAGGCTCGTTATTATCGTATCTTATTATGTATCCTGAATCATGGTATAATGCAGCAAGCATTACCAGCTCCTTCTCGTGCGCTGGCACCTTTTCCATTTCGCATAGCCTCTTCGCTGAATTGCTTACAAAAAGGGCATGTCTTTCGTTGTGGTAAGGAAGGCCCTTTACAGCCTTCAATATTCCTAGGAGATATTTTCTTGCCTTCCTGTATCTTGAGCTTGATTGGTTCTTTCCCGTTACACCACTTATTGCATATCTTATTTATTAGTTATCGGCAAATATAATGGTGTATGTCAACTAAGTATTTCACTGGCAGGGGAGACGACGGGACTACCGGTATACTCTCTAACAAAAGGGTCAGGAAAGACGATGCGCTTATAGAGGCGATAGGCAACCTTGACGAGTTGAACAGCGTAGTGGGAGTTGCGCTTGGGCAGATTAAGGATGAGACAGTGCGCAGTAGGCTAATGGACATACAAAATACCCTGTTCGTGCTTGGGGCAAACCTTGCGTCTACTAATGAGAAAAAGATGCATAAGGCACAGATAAAGGATGAGGCGAAGGCAGGACTTGAGGCTGGAATAGGGGAGCTTTCAAAGAAGATCCCTGAGTTAAAACAGTTTGTATTGCCAGGAGGCACCTCTGGCAGCTCTCAGCTTCACCAGGCAAGGGCAGTTGCAAGAAGGTGCGAAAGGAGTGCGGTGGCTGCATCAAAGCACTACAAAGTTGATGCAGAGGTTATAGCATACCTTAACCGCCTGTCATCCTACCTGTTTGTTGCTGCCCTATACCTTAACCATATGAATGGTACTGCAGAAAGGCATCCGACCTACTGATCAGCCAAACCCTATCTTTCAGAAACCCTTATAAAAATGCTTTACAATACTAAAAGGTGTGTTTTCATGGATAAAATAGCATATGTTGGAGTGGCAGTAGTAGTGATTATAGTAATAGCAGGAATAGTGCTCCTCGCAGGAAAAGGCAGCAGCAATACACAGACAACGGTGCAGACGACCGTAAATCAGGCATCAACAATTCAGGCAGGAAATCAGTCAACTTCAATACCAACCACATACAAGACAACAAGCACAACGCCGCAGACCAATCAGTACAACACCACAACAAGCGTGCCTCCTTCAAACTCGACCGTATCTAATTCAACACTTGCAGGATGCTCAGCGTCAAAGTACTTTACATGCACAAACGCATCTTTGTCCACAAGCAACAAGGTAACATACCTGACATTCACTTTGGGACAGAGCACAGGAACATCGTGGAGCAGCTTTGGAGTTGCATATGCGCCAAAGGGAACAGCAATAAGCCAGGGAGTACCTGCAGCAGCATTCTATACAGGTAACGTATCAAGCACCAACAACGTTGGGCCTGGACTCAACAACACCAGGACAATAAGGCTCACGATACCAGTAAACACCACAAAAGGCGGAGGAGTACTTGGTGCGATCTGGGCTTGCTATGGCAACTCAGGACTTCTCTATGTAGGAAGTGCAGGATGCATAACCAATGGAGGCGGAGGAGGAGTACCTACATACGTTGAAGTAGCTACAGTAAACATAGCATAAAAGCAATGCTAGAATGGCAAAGGATCATACACTGAAGTACTCCTTGAACTTTGGAGTGGTGCATATCCTTTTGCTTCTTTTGTACTTAGCTGACTGTATGAACTCCTTGTCAGTCAGCTCCTTTATGTAATCATAAGTAGATGTTCCGAAGTATTTTACAAGCTCGCTTTGCAGCACCTGCTCGTTCTTGCCTATGTATGCCAGTATTCTTAGCGCGCCCCTGCTTATATCAGGACCCGTAGCAAGTGAGCTTACCTTTGCAATGTACTGGTCCTTAAGGCTGAACATGAACTTGCCGCTTATTGACATTATCTTCAATGCGGTGTCCCTCTGCTCATATTCGCTTATCAGTTCATTGACCATTCGTTCTATTGCGCCTGGAGAGGCTATGCCAGTTGCACTGGAGATCTCGCTTATACTCATCGCGTTTGGTGACATGAAGAGTGCAGCTTCGATGAGCCTCTTGTGGTCTGTTTGTTCGTCAGGCATTAGATCTACTTCATTGCAATTATAATCTCGGAAAAGAATTTTTCCTGTATAAGGGATATCTTCTCCTTGTGTGCCAGGAATAGAAGCGGTATGAACAGCCCGAGCAGTATGTCACTATTCTCTGAGATTGATGAGAGGTGCGTAAAGGTCATCATGTTGCTCCTGTCAACATTCCTGCCTATCACATCGTAAAGCTTCTCGGTCTCTGCCTCTATGTCAAAGTTCTCAATAGATATTGGCATTGATACAGGTATCCTTGGAAGGATTGTTGTCCTTGTATCTTTTATGGTTATGGCTTCGTCAAGTGCTGCGATAAGTTCGTTAAGCGAGATCTTTCTCTTTGGAGGAATCCTAAGCCTTAGGTTTAGCGGATCTACCGCTATGTTTGGGCGTATTACATCCGGGTCAACTGCTGCCTCTCCTGCATCTTCGTATTCTGGCATTGATAGATAAGTCGACTTGAGCCTGATGAGTATTGCCGCAGCAAGTATTATGTTAGCAGGAACCCTAAGGTCTACCACCTTAAGCTTCTTTACTGTATCGACGTACTTGTCTACTATCTCTATTACGTCTATATTCCATGGATCAAGCTTCTCCCTTGCCACAAGATCTATGATCAGGTCACGCCAGGTAGCCTCGCTATTGACTAGGCTCAATACGTCAGCGCCGTTACGTATCTCTACCTGAAGCTCCGTCTGCACTGGTGCCATGGAAATATCTGCACTTTAAAGAATAAATACCTTACGTATTGATAGACGTCGTATAAAACGTCGTGCATGGAATATTTTTATACCTGAGTGCTGAGACTTTAGTTATCCGGTGATTGGAATGCAAGCTGATTTTAAAAACGAGTTCACTTACAAGAAGTTCCTTGAGTCTGGAAAGGAGGGGGAGTTCGATGCTCTATTTGATAGCGCAGTTGAGCGTACAAGGAAGAACGTTTTAGGCAAGAAGTATCCGATGTACATAAATGGAAAGGAGACATATGCAAACGAGGAGCTTGTTCAGTACTCGCCAATAGACAGAGCAGTAATGGGAAGATTCCAGAAAGGCACCAGGGAGCATGCAAAACAGGCAATAGAGGCTGCGCAATCTGCCTTTGATAATTGGAGCGATACGGGCTACAAGGAGCGCGCAGCAGTTTTTCAGAAGGCTGCTGACATATTTTCCGAGAGAAAGTTTGACATATCTGCAATACTTAGCATAGAGAATGGTAAGAGCAGGTATGAATCAGTCGGGGAGGTCGATGAGGCCATAGACTTCCTTAGATATTATGCAATAGACCTTGTCAAGAACAAGGGATATGTTAGGAGGATGTCATTGCAGGCAAGCACAGTGAAGGTAAAGGCAGGATTCCAAGGCGCGCCAGGACGTGAAGAGAAGGTAGGCATAGCAATGAGGGCTTATGGGGTGTTTGGAGTGATTGCGCCATTCAATTTCCCAGTCTCTATATCGGTAGGCATGAGCACAGGCGCACTTATTACGGGCAATACGGTGATATTCAAGCCGTCTTCAACAGACAACATGACCATGCTCACAGGACATGAGATATACAGGGTGTTCAGGGACGCAGGTGTGCCTGCAGGCGTATTTAATTACGTTACCGGGCCTGGATCGGAGGTTGGGGATGAACTGGTTGTAAATCCCAAGGTAAGCGGAATAGCCTTTACAGGTTCAAAGAACGCTGGAATTGGAATGATAAAGAAGACTTATGACATGGGATTGCAGAAGGCATTTATTGTAGAGATGGGTGGAAAGAATCCTGTCATAGTATCGAAGTATGCAAATCTAGATGACGCAGTATCAGGAATCGCAAGTGCAGCCTTTGGATATTGCGGGCAGAAGTGCAGCGCGGCATCGCGCGCGTACGTTCATGAATCAGTAAAGGAGGAGTTTGTCAGCAAACTTGTAGAGAGAGTACGTGGATTTAGGATTGGTAATCCATTAAGCAAAGATAATTACATAGGCCCACTGATAAGCAACGCTGCACTCGATAGGTACAAGGCTGCAGTCCAGGAGGCGAGGAGCAGCGGAAGGGTAATTTATGGTGGAAACCAGGCAGATATCGGCAATGGGGCTTATGTTGAACCGACAATTGTGGAGGCACAGCATAGCAACAGATTATTCCATGAAGAGCTCTTCCTTCCTTTCCTTGTGATTGACTCATTCAAAAATTTCGATGACGCACTTGCAATGGCAAACGATGTGCCTTATGGGTTAACTGCAGGACTTTACAGCCAGAAGAAGAGCGAGATAAACCAGTTCATAAAGCACATTCAAGCAGGAGTTATTTACATAAACAGGGAGACTAGCGCCACAACTGGGGCAATAGTTGGATTGCATACTTTTGTTGGATGGAAATCGAGCGGACTTACAGGAAAAGGCACAGGGAGCAGGTTCTATCTTCAGCAGTTCATGAGAGAGCAGAGCCAGGCAGTTGTAAAATGATGATATAATTGAACATCAAGGATTTTTTCAATAGGGTTAGATACCATAAGATGACTTACAAGAGTACGATAATCCAATTCGGGGATGAAAAATTTAAGGTTGAAATCGCTGACACTTTCAGGAAGGTTGCAACGGGTTTAATGAACCACAAGTCAATGGAAAAGGATGCAGGAATGCTCTTTATCTTTAAAAGCGACGGCAAGCATGGTTTCTGGATGCTAAACATGAAATTCAGCATCGACATAATATGGATGGACAAGGAGGGCAGTGTGGTATACATAGTAAATAACGCGCAGCCTTGCGAATCGATTTTCAATTGCAAGACTGAAAGGCCGCCAGTCAATGCGCGGTATGTGCTTGAGCTCTATTCGGGTACAGCAAAGAGGCTTGGATTGAAGCTTGGAGACAAGTTTAAGCTGCAACTTTGAGCCCAGGCCCTGATGACTTAGGAACGCGTCTCTGATGCAGAAACTGCGAAGTAAGCTGATATGCGTACTTATTTAATCCCATCCCCAGATGTGTTCCGTCAACTTCGTAGTGTTTTGCGTCTTTTCGCAGGCAGGTCCTGTAAGTAAGTATTCCGTCCTTCTTCGTGTATATGGAAATTAGGCGCACGCTTGCAGGTTCATCGAGTTGATGAAATACATCTATCTCTTTTTTGACTATTTCAGGGCCAAGTTTTGCTACGCTTGTAACGCCCATGGGAAGTAGACCGGTAAGCAGAAGTGGGGTCACTCCTATTGCGCTGTTAAAGACTGGGACTAGGCCTATTACCTTAGACACTTCATGTGGCATTCTATCGGAAAGCAGTTTCGCTAACGCTCCGCCGAAACTCTGGCCTATCAAAGTTGCTGGACGGCCTGTTTCATCTGTAATCTCCTTAAGGCGATTTTCAAGCCTGGGCAGGACATTGCTTGCAGGGAGTACATTGAGGATTTCAGAAGTGTATGCTCTGTAACCTATCTTGTTGAGCCACCCGCGCATTATATACAAGGTGTGGTCTGTGCACATGATCCCAGGTATAAGCATAACGGGCTCTCCGTTGCCTCTTTGCACGCCTTCTCCGCGGTAAATTGGGCTCCTTACTAATTCTAAAAGCTCCTTGGCAGCATGCCATTCGTGGCCAAGGTTGGGAGTATGCCTTAATGTGTGCTTGAGAAACCTTAGAGGCACACCTGCATCTGAAACTGGGTGATGATATACTATGTCGTTAGAGGAAGTTACTAACTTAAGTTTTACGGTTTTTGTCCCGGCTTTCAAGGTACCTTTCAATCAACATTACCCAATGCTGCCCAACTTACAGATAAATAATTGTGCTATGCGTATTTAAATTATCTGGTGGCCTTTTTAATACTAATCTGCAATAAAATCTTGTTAACGACGATTTAATGAATACACGCAAAGCCAGTTATAGGCCTGTTGAATTTCCGTCAGATGTCAGAAAAGCACTTAATGAGGTTAATTCGAGGCTTGTATCATTTAAGACGTCTGAATTTGTACATGATGATCTTTTTGATCCTTCAGTGCATCTTTTCAAAAGAAGGGGGAAGATGATACGCCCCGCGCTAATTCTGCTTGTCGCGCATCTGCTAAAGAGAAATCCCTCTGATTATGTAGACCTTGCTGTTGCTGCAGAATTAATCCACACGTCATCATTGATTCATGATGACATGATAGACGGAGATGCGGTTAGAAGAGGGATACCCTCAGTGCACAAGAAATACGGCAGCGAGGCCGCATTGCTCGCTGGAGATGCACTGATAGCAAAGGCAATATCAATGTCATCAAGGTATGGAAAGCGGGTGCTTGATTCGATAGCTAGGTCAAGCCTCGATATGTGCGCTGGAGAATTGTTGGACTATAACTTTCAGAAAAAAATGGCTGTGCCTAACATCAAGCAGTATACGGATATTGCAAGGCTTAAGAGCGCATCGCTCATAGCATCATGCAGCAATGCTGTTGCCCTCCATATAGGAGACAGCAACGCCGATGACCTTTACAGGTTTGGGAATAATATCGGGATCGCCTTCCAGATAAGGGATGATGTTGCAGACTATCTAGAATGGATGAAAAGCCACAGGAAAGGAGTATTGACGCCGAACATAGTGTCAAGCATAGAATCAGAAAGCAACGTGGGAACATACTCCGCTGTGCTGAAGGC
>JAGWHH010000029.1 GCA_028866935.1 Microcaldota archaeon
AATGACCTTTCAGGAGAAATCAACCAGTCCAGCAACTCAATCACAGTAACTCCAGTCCTGAAATTCACATCATTCACAGCAAACGTATACACGATCAGCACAGGACAATCAGTAGGGTTCACCAACACAACTTCAGGAGGAACCGGCAGCAACAAATACTCCTACACGGTAAACGACATGTCCGGAGTCGCAATAACTGGCAACTCCATAACATTTGACACCGCAGGAAACTATCTGGTAGCACTCCAAGTATCAGACCTCTCAGGAGAGACCAACACCACAAACACCATAATAACAGTAACACCACCTCTTGAAATACAGCTCTTTGTCAACAAGACACCAATCAGCGCAGGCCAATGGGTAAAGTTCACCAACACAACTTCAGGAGGAACCGGCAGCAACCAATACTCCTACACATTCGCATGCGACGGCGCAGTCCAGAATGAGACCAACGGAAACGTATGGCAGTTCAATGTGGCATCAGAAGAACCATGCACCGCGACAATACACGTTAATGACCTTTCAGGAGAAATCAACCAGTCCAGCAACTCAATCACAGTAACTCCAGTCCTGAAATTCACATCATTCACCAATACCACAACAAACACCATATCTGCGGACCAGAGTGTGACATTTGCCAACACAACAACCGGCGGCACCGGCAGCAACCAGTATACCTACTTCATCAATGGAATAAAGACCAACGTGCTGAACAACACGATAGCATTCACGACACAAGGAGTGTACAACGTTAGCCTTGGCGTAAAGGACCTTTCAGGGGAAATAGCCAATGCATCACAGACTGTTAATGTCTCAGCTCCGCTAAACGTGATAGTCTACTCAAACTGGAGCACTATCAGCGCAGACCAGTTCGTAAAGTTCTGGAACACAACTTCAGGAGGAACCGGCAGCAACAAGTTCTCGCAGTATACTGTAAATGGACTTCTGTCATTCCCAGGAGTGATCCAGAACGGAAATGTGCTGCAGTTCACCATACCTGGCAACTACTACGTAGGAGTCACACAGACTGACAAGTCAGGAGAGGTCGCAGTATCCAACGTGCTCGTAACAGTTACGCCTGCCTTAAAAATAGCACTGGCACCAAACCTTACTGCAATACTTAACGACCAATCAGTTTTCTTCACAAACATCACATCAGGCGGCACAGGAGGCAACACCTACTCATACACTGTAAATGCATTCTCAAACACTGTCAATTACGGAAACACTGGATACTTCAGGACAGGCAACATATTCACCTTCCATATACCTGCCTTTGGCAAGACGTTCTACAACGTGACCATACACGTAGTGGACAGGACAGGCGAGGTCAACCAGTCTTCTGCACTGATAACAGTAGACGAACCACTGACCCTAAATGTGTCTATAACATCCACACCTTTGGTAAGCCAGGACCAGCGTATAACTCTAAAAAGCACAGGAGCAGAAGGCGGAGTGCCTCCATACACCTACGTATGGAATGAAAGCTATGGGCCTCTAAGCTCGCCTGTAGCCACGTCATTTGTAATTCCACCAAACTGCGAGGATCCAGCAAGCCTGATATGCAGCTTCATGACAAACAGCTCCACCCCAACAGGGCACTATTGGTTTACGCTATTTGCAACAGACAACGAGCCCATCCCGCAGACAGTAGAATCGCCCCAATTCGAGATAACTGTAGACCCTGCTCTTACAGTCAATTCATTCTACGCAACGCCAAACATGGTCAATGTGGGACAGACCGTATCCCTCCTAAACCAGACTTCAGGAGGAACCGGCAGGAACATCTACACGTACAACGTAATATCAGGGCCGGCAGGAGGGAGCACAGCCAATATAGTAAACTCCAGCAAGTATGCGTTCACAATGCCTGGTAACTATGTCATCGAGATGCATGTATCAGACAAGACAGGAGAGAATGCCAACGCAACAACAAACGTAATGGTATTTACCCCTATCACGCTAAGCATGGCACCGAACAAGACAACAATCTCAGCTGACCAATCCATACTCTTCACCAACACCACTTCAGGCGGCATGCAGCCTTATAGCTATGCATACACAGTAAATGGGATTGCACCACCAACTTCAGGAGTTACGCAGAGCGGCAATGTCCTTACATTCGCACAGACAGGAAACTACCTCATAGCCCTAACCGTAACTGACAAGAATGGTAATACAGGATCTGCAAACACTGTAATAACAGTGACCCCAGCCCTTACTGCGCAGCTCATCCCCAACAGAACGTCCATCAGCCCAGACCAATCAGTCAAGTTCACCAACGCCACTTCAGGCGGCACAGGAGGCAACGTCTACACATACACAATCAACAACACAAACGGCGTCACGCAGACCGGCAACGTCTTCACATTCGCAGATTCAGGCAAGTACAACGTAACACTCACAGTCAATGACATCTCAGGAGAAGTCGCAGCATCAAACTCCCTGATCAATGTCACAGCGGCTCTAACAACACAGCTATTCGCAAACAGGACGCCAATCAGCGCAGGCCAGAGCGTTTCGTTCACCAACGCCACTTCAGGCGGCACAGGAAGCAACTCATACCAGTACACTGTAGACCCTGCAGACTGCGCCTCAGCTAGCGAACTCAACGGCAGCATATTCACCTTCCCATCAGCAGGAAACTGCAATGTAACACTGCATGTAACTGACAAGTCAGGAGAAGTCGCAACATCAAACTCCCTGATCAACATCACTCCAGTACTGGAAATAACCCTCATACCTAACAGGACTTCAATCAGCGCAGGCCAGAACGTCTCATTCACCAACACAACAACAGGCGGCACAGGAGGCAACACATACAGCTACACAGTCATATGCGAAAGCGAGAGCGAGGCCCCATATGCAGTAACTGGAAATATAATAACATTCACAGCCCCAGCCGGCTGCGAAGTGACAATCCATGTAAAGGATCTTACTGGAGAGACAAACAGCTCATCAGCAATAATAGATGTATCTCCTCAGCTCGAAACCCAGCTCTTTGCAAACCGCATGTCAATCTCCGCAGGCCAGAACGTCTCATTCACGAACGACACGACAGGCGGCACAGGCAGCAACACATACAGCTACACAGTAGATCCTGCAGAGTGCGCCTCAGCTAGCGAACTCAACGGCAGCATATTCACCTTCCCATCAGCAGGAAACTGCACAGTAACCCTGCACGTATCCGACCTCTCAGGAGAGATAGCAAATTCAAGCGTATCAGTGAACGTGACTCCACAGCTTGAGATCCAGCTATATCCAAGGAACAAGACGCTCGAAGCTGGAGAATCAATAAACTTCACGAACACGACCATTGGAGGAACCGGCAGCAACCAGTACTCGTACATTACGCAGTGCAACGCAGAGGAAGGGTACTCGCAGAACGGCAACGAGATAAAATTCAATACGCCTGAGACATGCACAGTAAAGCTCACAGCAACAGACAGGTCTGGCGAGGTTGCAAACTCAACATCTACAATAACTGTGGTCCAACCGCTGAACATTACACTAAGGCCACTATTAACCGTAATAGATGCAGGCCAGACAGCAACATTCACCAACACAACAACAGGCGGAGTGCCTCCATATTCACTGTACAGATACACAGTTAATTCAACAGGAGGTGTAGGCATAGTCAAGAATACAGTGGCATTCGCGCACGCAGGCAACTATCTGATAACAGAGAACGTTATAGATAGCATAAATGACAATGCAACGTCAAACCCCGTAATCGTGCACGTAAACCCTGCAATACAGACACAGGTCCCAACAGTGTCAAACATCATAGTTGACCAGGGCCAGTTCGAAACAGTCAACGACAGCGCAACAGGAGGAACACCGCCATACACATTCTTGTTCACCATAACCAACGAGACAAATGGCAATGTGATACATTCATTCAACGCCACAGGAGTAAATCCAAACCAGGTGGTATCATTCACCTACAACACCATGAATGTTCCTGTACTGAATGATGAGCTTGGAAACCTGAATGTGACCCTGAAGGTTACAGACAGCCTAGGCGTTGTAGTGGCTTCAACAAATAAGGGAGGAATAATTGCGAACCCTCCACTTGACCCAAGCGTGATATCTTCAGTTGGCACTCCAGACATAGGCCAGCTGGTAAACTTCACAACGCAGATACATGGCGGATCAGCACCATACCTATACGCAATGATAATAACAAATCCATCAGGCAATGTCATAGCAACACAGGGGGTCATAACTGACTTCCAGACACCTATATTCCAGTTCACGCCAAGTGCAAATGCGGTTGGAACTGACAATGTATTAATCGGAGTTACAGACAGCGCAACAACAAACGAGATAGAGTTCCTTAGCACATCTATAGACGTGCAGAACGTCATATATGTGCCTCCAGTAACTACAACTGTGCCGCAGGGCGGCGGCGGAGGCGGCGGAGGCGGCAGCAGCGGCCCTGGAGTAGGCGGCGGAGGCGGAGGCTTCAAGCCTACCGTGCTTAGCAATGGCAACTGCACAACAATACTTAACTTCACGCAGGACAACTCAGAGACACTGTCAATACTGAACAACACATTTGATGTGACTGAGAACTACATAACGCCTACTACCGCAGGCATCAGCGTAAATGGCAACGTGTACGAGCTTGGAGTTGGGCAGAGCCTGCCTGTTGGCAAGATCGGAGGAGTAGACTACACAGTTGAGCTTACAAACCTGTCATACCTGCCAATAATGAATACAGTAACTGTAGTTATATGTGGATCAGGCCCAGTACAGACGCCGCTTGTAGCGCCTAACACCACAAACAACAGTACAGTAAAGCCACCTATAACGACAGTGAAGACGACCATTGCAACCACTACGGTGCCTCAAGGCAGCCACAACCAGACTGACCTTGCAAAGAACAACACCAAATCAAATGGCGGAAACAACGGATCTCTCCCAACAGCAGATATAATATCGCTTATGGCGATAATACTCGCCATACTCGCTGCCATAGTGTTCGGAGGCAGGCTAATAGCAATGCTAGCGTATTAATTGGTGCATTAAACATGAACAGCAAAAAGAAGCAATACATCCTTGGCGGCGTCGCACTGGCAGCAGTTGTTGTTGCCTTTCTGGCCATCTTGTATGTCAATACGACGATCGCCCTGATTGGCGCATTCCTTGCAATCGTAGCCACGATCCTGTCAATTTCAATGATCTACTTTGAGCAGGAGGAGATCGATGAGGACAGAAAGGAGATGGCTGCAGGAAGGAAGTCACGCAAGGAGTAAGCATGCAACTGCCCAAGCGCATTGCCGTCCGTTTTTATATTAGTGGCTGACGATGAGGCATAAACAAGAAGTTGCTTCAGAGCAGGACAATCCAGAATCAGCGCAAGCTTCAGGTCCTGCTCCCAAAGGCTATAAGGAATATGTCCTATTTCTTGGAATTTACCTTGCACTTGCGCTCCTGGTCTTCTGGCCCATAACCATCAACATAACCAATACTGTGGCAGCTGGAAACCCATACGTGCCTAGCGCCGGCACAGGAGACATATACCAGAACCTGTGGAACCTGTGGTGGGTAAAATACGCCATACTCACGCTGCATGCGCCGATATACTTCACCCACATGCTCGACTACCCGATAGGCGCCAGCCTTGTCACCCAGACCCTCTCGCCACTTGCAGCGATTTTAAGCATCCCATTCCAGCAGGTGAGCCTTGCATTTGCATACAATGTGGTATTCTTCATAGGGTACGCTTTCTCAGGGCTGTTCATGTTCCTCCTTGCATACTACCTGATCGGGAACAAGAGTGCGGCATTTGTGGCAGGGGTGGTCTTCGAGTTCAGCCCATTCCACATGATGCACTCTCTAGGCGGACAGCTTAACTGGGCAAACATAGAGTTCATCCCATTATTCATACTCTTCTTCCTGATGATGATCAGGACCAAGAAGCCTGCCGCGGTAATAGGCACAGCCGCAAGCTTCGTGTTCCTCTTCTTCTTCGGAGATCCGGAGCAGGCGATAATAGCATCAGTATGCGCAGCGCTGATATTCCTGCTCAGCCTGATAAAAAGCGAGTCAAGGAATGAAATACTTGACAGGAAGCTTCTTGTTGCCCTTCCCGCATCTGCAGTCATGGCCCTAGTCATAGGATCGCCCCTATTCATCCCCATCATACAGGGCGTAATGAGCGGAGCCCTCTCCCAGGCAAATGCGCAAAATCCGCTGCCTGGCAACCTGATCTGGAGCGACCCTATACTCTCATACTTCCTTCCAGGCCCATTCAACAATCTATCAAGCGGTCTCTCGCTCCTTTACTACTCGATCTATGCGGCGACAGCAGGCCCGGAGAGGGTTTCGTACATCGGCTATACCGTCCTCCTGCTTGCAATACTTGCGGTCTTCTGGGACATTGACAAGAACGGATTCAAGTCAACCCCGATGTGGATTGCAACCGGCATCATAATGGCATGGCTGTCACTTGGGCCATATGTACAGCTGGGAAGTCCGCCACAGAACATACAGGGCATGCTCCCAGGCCTTTATCTGTTATACTCAAAGGTCCCAATACTTAACATCGTAAGGGAGCCTGCCAGGTTTGACGTTATTGTAACAATGTGCCTTGCAATACTTGCGGGATTTGGCTTCGCGCAGCTCATGCGCATGCTCAAAGAGAGGCATGGCAGCAGTGCGGCGCCCTACGCTATCTGCGCGGCAACGTTCCTCATAATCATGGAGTGCAGCGGCATACCCTTCTCCTCGGGCTACGTGAACGAATACTTCCTCACTTTGCACATACCCGCAGGCTATTATCAGATTGCAAACGTGACTGGCAACTTCAGCGTAATGGCGCTTCCAAGCATGGATACGCCAACACTAAAGCCAGAACTTTTCCTTGGCGCGCAGATGTACTACCAGACCGCATTCCACAAGCCGCTTATCAGCGGCTATACCTCAAGGGTCAACGCCACCGAAGAATACTCGAGAATATCAATACCCCTCTCTATAGAGGCATCCTCGCTTGAAAACGGCGGAGCATTCCAGTATCTCTCCCCAATATCTGAAAACTACACAAACGTCACCCTTTTCCTTCTGTACAAGGACAATATACGCTTCGTTTCAGTGATAAATCAGGCGTATAACTTCACCCAGCTATACACCATAAAGTCGTACCTGGATTCAGCACTTGGCATGCCATTCTACCAGGACAGCTCGTCCCTAATATACTATGTCAACAGCACAAGGGCGTACGGCCAACAAAATTCCATAATTGCCTACACGTCAGGCGGTGCATGGATCTACGGGTGCGGCGCATTCCCTGCATGCAATTCAAGCCTGAATTCTTTCTGGTGGGGCGGCAGCCTCAGGGTGATAAATGTATCAGTGCCGCAGGACAAGACAAGGCTGCGCATGTCCTTCACGGTCCAGCCGTCCATAAGCAACTCAACGCTCTCAATATACCTTGATTCGGATAAGCACAGGCTGGGCATCGTAGAATTGCCGCAGGCAGCAACCACATACTACCTCAATTTGAATCTGAGCCCAGGGATGAACCAGCTCTACCTCATAACTTTGAATTCCACTGCAAAGCAGCCCGCTACCGACTTCGCGGTCGGCATAAAGAATGTGACATTCGCAGCAAGGTAGGTCCCACTGCAAATATGCGCATTCAAGAGTCCCATGTAGCTTAAGACCAAGTAGTGCTATTTGTAGTTATGACAGAACCTGGTAACTTTGTTACCGACTGCACTGTAACATTTTTACTGATTGATATTTCGTTAACTGCAATTTCAGTAGAATAGCCTTTCGTAATTTTACCTCCTTGTTTAGTTTCTGTTTCTTTGGTCTCTGTTATGTTCAATGGAACTCCATATTGATTTGATATGCAGGTTGTAAAGGTAACTGTTGTATTGGTACAGAAAATGCCTCCTGTGCCGCCCGCCACCGCAGCTACCCCTGTACATGATGTTGGCAGAGTGCCAGTGCCAGTCAACAGTGTACAAGCATTGTTCATGTAGGTTTTCTTGCTGATGCTATAGACGGTTATGTTTGATGTGTATCCTGATATGGAGAATAAAAACGAACTCAATTCGTAAGCATATGGCGAATAAGCCGAATATACCTGAGTGTAATGACACGGGTAGTTCAACCCTTCCGTTTCATTACAAGCATAACTGCTCCAAATGTAATGGCCCGGATTGCTGGCAGTATAATTAAGAAAGAAAAATTGCAATGACCATGGCAATATATTTGTTGTTATGTTTCTATAGTACTTCCTATAGAAGTAAATTTCATGTATTGGACTATTGCCATAAGTGCTTGAACTATTTATAGAATAATTAAGTGCAATAGTATTTGTTCTATTAAGATAACTATCCATAAATACTGATAAACTTGCGTAACTAGTAGTGCCATTTTTGGAGAATAAGGAAGAAATTGGTGTGTTTGAAAGTGCACTGATATTTCCATGCATTTCAGGTGTGATGGTTGTTGTCTGTAGAACGGTTGTGCTGGTTGTTGTGTTTACATTAACCGGATTTTTGATATAACTAACGTAGATTATACTGATTAGGATTAGTACTATAACTGTGCTAATTACTATTTTATTATTCACGTTTCTATTTATACTGCTCTGTTTATATAGCTCCCACTTTCTGTTTGGCTAAAGTCTGGCCTAGCCCCCAATTTGTTCGTCTCGTGCACATCATAAAACACCAATGATAATCTCAACATCGAAGTAGAGATAGCCCCAGCCAGATCCGATAATCTTATATTGCGGCATTGCGAAAGTATATCAGTGGCGGTGTAACGATAGTTAGCAGGAAAATTGCGCTGTATGTCATAGCAATAATCGCTGTGCTGCTCTACGGTACTGCAGGCACGTATATCCTTGGCTCCCAAGGCAATTTCAGCGTACATATAGGCTCATTTTTAGAGGCTCTGTACTTCACGGTAGTGACCATATCTACCGTAGGCTACGGAGACATAACTCCTGTCACAGATGCGGGAAGGGTATTTACAATAACTTTAATAATTTCAGGACTGAGTATATTTCTAAGCGCAGTCACTGTGCTTTCTGGTGATTTATTGAGTTCTAAGATAGAGGAGCTGTCTACTGGAATAAACAAGTCGGAGCGCAGGAAGCTCGATAACCATATCGTACTGATAGGTTACGACGCCACCAACGCTCTTGTTGCACAGAGGCTGGCAAGGCAGAAAAGGAACTTCATAGTAATAACCGGGGACAAGCCCACCGCGGATGCGCTTAAAGCCAAGGGGTATAGCGCATTCGTTGCAGATTATACCATGAGGTCGGACATGGAGAAGTTCATCCTGCACCGCGCCTCAAACATACTTATAGACATAAGGGACAGCTCAAAGACGGTCTACGTGGTTCTCGTTGTCAAAAAGCTTGCGAAAAACGCCAAGGTTTCAGTATTTGCGCCAAATTCAGAGGCCGAGGCGCACCTTGCAGACCTTGGCATAGACACGATCATAAATCCCGTCACCATAGCCGCAGACATGATGATGGATGCCCTTGACAAGGGCAAATGAGCCGCAAAGACTGTGGCATAGCTCCAAAATAAAAGCCCTGCAGCCCAAATAATTTTTTGCCATTCCAGCAGGCAACACGCTTTTTCCATCACTCAAGCTTCATGCGCGTGCCCTTGACCTCATCCCTGGCCTTATTGAGTATGTCCTTGTGCTCTTTCTCGAACTTTATGACTCCAAGGTTCTGCCTTATCAGAAGCCACATGTAATAGAAGATAAGGAATATATCAACTGAGAAGAAGCTAAGGACAATATAGGGCTGCGCTGTCAGGGCTATTGCATAGCCCATCCCCGCATTGTATAAAACCGCTATTATTATGATTATTTTGGTTGCAAGTTTCATTTGTGCACCGACGCCAACATATACCCCCTACTTCCTTGACTTTACCTTCATGAACTTCATTTCGTGCGCTATCTGCAGTATGAAATAGAATATGATTATGTAATCAAGCGCCAGTAATACCAGGAATATCAGCTGCCCAGTTCCATGCGTAAGCTGCGTTATTATGTACGTAAAGAGCGCATTGTAGATAAATAGCAGCAGTGTTACCAAGAGGATAGTCTTCTTAAGTTCCATATGCAAAAGCCTATAGTAGTATGCTATAAGAACTTTTTAAACCTTGCTATTTATATACTCTCTTTCCCAAATTATATTTGCAATTTTAACGAGTGAAATTCGATGCCTAAGGCCAACCCTAAGCGAGGTTTAACCGGCTCAGACCTGCAGAATTATGCGCGGATAGTCAAGACAATGAAGAGCATCACCTATCTGGCGCTGGCAATTGGCATAATTGCAATAATAGTATCATCAGCCACAGCCATAGTCCTTCTCGGCAAGATTAACGCAATCAAGAACCTGACGCTCACGCCCCACAACGGCACAACTGCTGCAACTACCACTGCCACTGCGCAATCAACGCTTCGTGGAATAGGCGATCCGCTCAACGCGTCACAGTTGTCCGTAATAAACAACGGCCCAAACGCATATTACGAGAAGGCAGGGCAGATGTACCTTAACGGGTCCCTGACAAACGGCGTATATCCTGGCGCAAACAAGGTAAAGGGCCTTCCTGTAGACAACAAGACCACTGTCATATACCTAGGGTCCATAACGTGCATATTCTGCGGCGAGAACAGGTGGGCCATGGCCCTTGCGCTATCAAGGTTCGGAAGCTTCTCGACACTGTATAAGGGCTATTCATCCCTTGGGGACGGAGATGTCCCTACGCTGTACTGGGCACCACTTAACTACAACATATCAAGCGATTACATAGGCAACGGCTACTCAAGCAAATACATCAACTTCCTCTCAATAGAGGACACGCATCCAATAAGCGGAGGATTTGCGCTAAACACCTTCGGGCAGATGCAAAGCAACATCGAAAGGTACAATAACGCAACATACAACCAGGCCTTCAACTACATAGTGAATCTGAGCAGCAACAAGACCACGGCATTCTCAGGTACGCCATACACCATATGGGGAACTGAGCAGTTCTCAGGAGCAGACGCCGTTGACTTCGGAAATTCAAGCAGCTCTGCAACACTGCAAATAGCAGGAATGACCCACGCGCAGATACTTGACCAGTTCGCGAATCCTAACGACCAGTTCGGGTGGACCGAATACGCAGCCGCAGACGTATACATAGCCGCGCTCTGCTCGTCGCTGCCAAACAGCACGCGCTCCTCAGTATCAGCGTGCTCGCTTCCTGCAATACTGCAGATAGGTAGCCAATCGTTCAAGTGATGGGCATATGCCATCTAGAAAGCTTAGCCGCCTTGAAATATTCATTGCAATATTCAGGCGCCCAGCGTACATCATTTCCACGCTTATCAGTGCAGCAATCTTCTTTTATCTATTTTACTACATAATCCAGGCAAGCAACCGTGGAATATTCTTAATAACGTTGCCCATCTACTTCATCTACGCTCTTGTTCTAACCTCGGGGATTCTGTTCTCGATAAGCCTCTATTCGATATCAAGGGCGCTTCTTTCCAGGGCGCAGCGATTAGAAGGGAGCATTGCAGGAATACTAATGCCATCGATAGGCGGCCTTGTTGCAAGCTGCGCATGCTCGTTTTCCATCCTCGCATCCGTGCTGATATTCTTCGGAATAAACACATTCGATGCGCTTGGCCTTGTATCGTTCCTTAGCCAATACCAGGTATGGCTTATTGCCATTCTTATAGCGCTGAACCTGGCAATAATATACTTCTACCTCGGCGAGCTGGTCAAGCCCCTAAGAAAGCTCAGGTAGTCAGGCAGCCGCTTTATTGCCCTGCTGCATCATCCTAACTGCATCGGCATAGTTAAGCGACACGTGCCTGTTTATTTCCTGTATATTGCTCTGGTCCGCAGGCCCCATTACGTATACTATCTGCGCTAAGTCTGGGAGCGGTGAGAACATCCTTTCCATATGCGGTTTCATTACCGCTGCAGCATCATCGAAGTTCTTAACGCCGTCCCTAAGAACCCTAAGCTTATCCATGTTCCTCGGCCCTCCCTTTCCGGGTATCTCCGGGAGCAGGCCTCCGCCTATCACGAACATGTAGGGTTCTTCGGGCTGCGCAAGGCTCTTGAGGTAGTGTGCAAGGCCGATCAGGCCCTCATCGTACATGTATTTCTTGGCTCCATTGAGCTCAGAAATAACAAGCACATTATAGGTATCCTTACAAGCAGCTGCCGCGCCTGCCATTGCCCAACCCGCCCCGTTTTTAATCTGCCCTTCTCTAGCTATTTAAAACTAGCCTGCAATTAACCGGGCCTTTTGAAAGACGGAATAGGGACTTGACAAATTATAAACTTTCCTTTTGATTATACTTTGTGGTTTCTCTTCTCTTTGATGTCGTCGGTTTCT
>JAGWHH010000002.1 GCA_028866935.1 Microcaldota archaeon
GCTTCTTAGGATAATTAGCATTGCGTTATTGCTGAATAACGATTATTCAATCGAAGCAAACACACTATTGCCATATGTTCTCAATGCAATTTCTAGGCAGCCTACTATTCAAGAGAAGCAAAACGTTAATTTAAGCAGGGACGGATATAGGATCTTGTCCAGACGGATAATAAGCCTCATTTCAATAAACAAAAAGCTAAGCAAAGAGTTTGATTTGATATATCGGGATTTTTTGAAGACTGCAGCTGCACTCGTATCAACAAAATACATCTCAAATACGAATTTTAATCAAATATGCGAGGAAACCGGCCTGAGCCAAAAACAAGTCTCTGAAACAATAGAATACCTAAAGAAAAATGGAAATAAACTGATTTTCAACTCGAAAGGAAACTTTGACATAGTGAAAGTATGAAAAGCGAGATTCTTAATACAGCAATTGGCTTTATTCCAATACTTCTCGGGCTGGCAGTTCTATTATTATCAAGGTCAATAACACTAATCACACCAAAAATCCAAATAGAAACTTCTAGCATAGAAAGTCTAATAGAAACTGATACGTTCGGATACGAAGAAGCGCAAACTGAGACCGTCTCTTTAATTAAAGACCTTCTTATCGTAAAAGGTAAGTTGCCAAAAAGCAGGAACATCAAACTTTTAAAGTATGCAATCAAAAATGCCGGCATAATAACTTGCCAAAGCTTTCAAGATAAGCAAACGCCGACTTTGCTTAAAACCAAGAAAATTATCCTCCTGTTTAGGGATCAAAGGCTAGTAACCCGCCTATTCGCTTCGCCATCTTCCCTATCAGGTATACTTTTGACATATCATATTGATGGAAATCTTAATTTGGTAACTTCATGAGCATAGAAGGCACTGCACTGTTCATAACAAAATTGGGTGCACTGATTTGTAGCGTCTATATTCTAGCAATGCTGATATTTGACTGGTTGGGCACGCAGAACAAAAACGGCATAAAGAAAGTATTGGCGTTTTTTATTTTGTTTCTGTCAACTTCCCTGTTTTATATACTGATTGTATGGCATATCTAGACGAAGTTCTTAACGGCTGGCCAATACAAGGTAAGCCAGCATCATGCATTATGATATCTAACGCATCAGTGACAGCTGCAATACTTGCAACCATATTTGTAAACGCGAAACTAATCGCCATAATTTCAGTTGTAATTTCTCTGGTTACGATAAAATCCGCCCAAAATACAAGACATATTAAGGTATCAATGATAAACCTGGTGACACTGTGGACACTTTTATTAATACTTATTTTATGAAATCTCCAAAGCCTAAGCATTTAAAGAATACCTTGCGAATATACTATCATGAAGTTTCAAAGCGCAATGGAGTATCTCTCCACCTACGGTTGGGCTGTGCTAGCAATTTTCATAGCGCTTGTTGCACTCTATGCCTTTGGCGCTTTCAACGGAAATACTTACGCACCAAAAGCCTCTCCAGGATCATGCACTGTATCAAAGAACACCTTTGGGACTCCAACTTTGTCTGGCGTATGCACAAGCCAAATCCCCCAGTTTGTCGCATCTTTTAGCGGCAACGGCGGTATTAGCGTAAACACAATGCTTGTAGCTCCTACAGCAACACAGTTCTCCGAATCCTCATGGGTGTACTTCACCAAGTTACCTTCAGTGAGCGGAACAGGATATGGGATTGCAGGCGAAGGCGTCTCACCTTACTGCAATACAGGAGGCGTTTACTGCTTTGGGATATATCTGGCAAGTGCAAGCCCATACCTCTTTTTTGGTTTTGATGGCTGCGGCAACATTAACACTGGCGGCTCATTCACTTTTGCCAAGAACACCTGGTATAATCTAATCGCCACATTTGGAAGTACAAGCACAATCTACGTAAACGGAAAAGCATATGCTTCAGGCACAGGGGTCGCTATGTGCAATTACAATGTAAATTTCAACATAGGTTCTGATGGCGGCGGCGATTATTTCGATGGTTACATGTCAAACGTTCAACTATACAACACTACCTTATCTGCAGCCAGCGTACAAGCATTATACAATGAAGGAATAGGCGGAGCCCCAATAGACCTACAGGACCTTGTTGGATGGTGGCCCCTTAACGGTGACACAAAGGATTACTCAGGAAACGGGAATAGCGGCTCAGCCAGCGGAGTGAGCTTTATTAGCAGCTGGTATAATACGTACGCCCCTCCAGGATCCTAGCGATCATTTATATATCCTAATTTGAAATTCATTATCATGAAGTTTCAAAGCGCAATGGAGTATCTTACTACATATGGTCTGGCAATATTCGCGATACTCATCGCTCTAATACTCCTGTATGGGCTTGGTGTTTTTAGCGGAAGCAACTATGTACCTAAAGCCTCTCCAGGATCCTGCATTGTGCAGAAAAACTCCTACGGCGGCTCTTCATTAAGGGGCGACTGCTTAGGTGCCATACCTGAATATGCTACAGCGCTAAGTGGGGCGGGCTCTGTGACAATCAGTTCATTTACGGCCATAAACGAGATAGACAACGGCCAGCCATTCTCAGTTAGTGCATGGATCTATCCCACGTCATTTACAACGTGCGAGAACAATGTTTTATCATCATCTGTCGGAGGCGTTTCAAGTTTCACCAACCTCTTTTCATTCGGAGTGACAGGCATAGGCAATACTGGCGGTATTACGTGGGGCCCGCCAAGAATCATGTTTGAGCTATGGGATTCCACTCATAACCAGAACACTCTAATGGGAGCAACTACTCTTAACCCAAACAACTGGTATTTCATAGCTGGAACATACAGTGGCAGTAGTGTTACACTTTATCTAAATGGGCAGCAAGACAATACCTTTGCGTTCGGCGTAACCAATTCAGGGTCAATTCCGCTGACTATCAATAAGGGCTACGGCTTCTGTAATGGCCATATCAACGGTATAGTATCAAATATTCAGATTTACAACGCATCTTTATCATCAAACAGCATACTGGCTCTTTATAAGGAAGGAATAGGCGGATCTCCTATAGATCTGCAGAATATAATAGGATGGTGGCCCCTTAACGGCGATACCAAGGATTACTCTGGAAATAACGGCAACGGGGTTGGAACTAATCTGGCGTTTGTCAATGATTATCCTCTACCGCCCTCATCATAAGTAAGGAACCTTGTCAATAATTCCGCTACTTTTTCCGCAGTGCCATAATGCGGAGTGTGCTTTGCGTTTATCATATCCAACACGCTCCCCTTTATGAGCCTATGAAAACTATCTGCATAGGCCGGGCTTATTAGGTCATCTCCACTGCCCCATACTATCAAGCATTTACATTTTATCATGCTCAAAACACCTGCATCAAGCAACATACCTGAATTATCTGCATTAAGAGTACTCCTAAGGACGTACTCCCTTGGATTTAGCGTCAATGCCCTCTTTACCATGTGCTCTATGTATCCTGTGTTGTAAATTTTCCTGTTCTCCATAAATTCGCGCAGCCCTGAAGGAGATTCCAACACGAGCCCTTCAGCATCATTATATGCCGCATAATATGCAGCAAGCCATCCACCATAAGAATGTCCGAATAATACTGTGGGCCTACCTACTGCCCTCTTTATGAAATCACATAAGATTTCGTATTGCATTTTTAATGTATATTCGATTTTTGGAGCCTCTGACATGCCATGCCCGATTAAATCTACCAGGTAAATGTCAAGGGAATCTGGCAGAAACTCCACAAGACGTGTCCAGCTCTTCACACTAGCAGCCAATCCATGCAAGAATACAATTGGCGTAGTGTTTCCATCATGATGCTTGTAATGTAATTTGCCGTATTTAGTCTCAAAAAATGCACTATCAAAATCAGCGTCTATATTCATAATCCGTCATTTGTCTAGAAATATTATATAGTTTCACAAGAAAATCATATTATGATATATAAGAAGTTAGGAAGGACCGGAGAAAAGATTCCGGCCATAGGCATGGGCACATGGAAACTGGGTGCCAATCCAGAAGATGAAATACACGCAATAAGAGAAGGCATAAGGCTAGGAATGAACTTTGTGGATACTGCAGAAATGTATCATACAGAGCAGATCGTAGGAGAGGCGCTAAAAGGCCAAGACGACGTTTTCGTTGCGACAAAGGTATCGCCAGACCATTTGCGCTACAAGGATGTAATAAAAGCGTGCGATCAAAGCCTAAAGACCATGGGAATTAAGACAATAGATCTATACCAGATACATTGGCCAAATCCAAACATCCCCATATCGCAGACAATGCAGGCAATGGAGCGTCTTGTAAAAGAGGGCAAGATTAGGCATATCGGTGTTAGCAATTTTTTGCCAGAAGAGTTAGTAGAAGCGCAGGAAGCGATGAAGTCCAATGAAATAGTGTCAAACCAGGTCGAATACAGCGTACTTGCCAGGGATATTGAAAAGGAGCTGCTGCAAATCTGCACCAAGGCCGGAATAACTGTAATCGCATATAGCCCTCTTGCAAGAGGGTCCGTTTACAATGGCAAGGACAAGGCATTTAGCATACTTGACAAAATTGCTAAGAAGCATAACAAGACAATAGCCCAAGTCTCACTGAGTTGGGTAATTGAAAAGGAAGACGTGATAGCAATACCAAAGACGGCAAGCCCAGATCACATGGCTGAGAATGCCAGCGCCAGCGAATTTAAGCTTGATAAAGAGGACCTTGAGCAAATAGATAGCATTCGGACAGGTTTCATGCCGATATCAAGAAGGCTTAACCGCTTTACCAAGAGAACAAGCATATTGTGGTCAAAGTTAATGGAAAAAAGGGAGAGTCTCAGAAAGTTCAAAATCTAATGGGCTCTCTAAAAAAGCAACGTTTTTTATTAATTTATCCTTATTATACGTTACTTAGGTATTGGTGGAATGGCAAGTTTAACTGAAATAGCAGCATACGTCTCAGCTCTGCTCACAGTCCTGATATTCGGTATAGTTGGCACTTATATACTTGGCCAGCATGGCGGCTTCAATGTAAGGATAAACAGCATACTTGATGCTGCATATTTCACCATAGTCACAATGAGCACCATAGGCTACGGTGACATATATCCAGTAACACCAACAGCTAAATTATTTGTCATTGTACTAATAATAGTAGGACTGGGAGTATTCCTGGGAGCAGTTGCAGCCATAACTGGTGAATTCATGAATAGAAGAATAGAAAATTTGTCTGGTAGATTAGGTTCATTCGAAAAAAGACTGATGAACAAGCACATAATACTGATAGGGTCAAATACGACAAACACATACCTTGCCGAAAAGCTTTCGGAAAGAAATGAGAAGTTCATAATGATAACAAACGATCCAACCACTTCAGAGCATCTTAAGAGGCTAGGGTACCGTGCATATGTGGCCGACTCAACTTCTGTTGTGGATATGAAGGAGTTCGAGCCGAGCAAAGCAAAGGCGCTGGTAATAGACCTGAAGGATAGTTCAAGGGCGATTTACGCATTGCTGGTCGCCAAGGAGCTTGCCGGATCATCAAAAATTGTCGTAATAGCACCAACAAAAGACGCAGAGCACCACTTAAGGAATATAGCTGCCGGAAGAGCCTTAGTGGTGAATCCCGCCGACATTGCCGCAAAGACGATAAGCGAATCAATTTTCAAGTAACTTGTATTTAAAAGTGTAATAATGACTTTAGTGCTAAAGCTCAATCCATCAAATCCTGACAAAAAGAAGATAGGGATAGCTGCAAATGCAATAAAAGACGGAATGGTAGTAGTCTTCCCAACAGAGACAGTTTACGGCATAGGGGCCAATGCCCTGGACAGGCATGCGGTTGAAAAGATATTCAAGATAAAAGGAAGGCCCTCTGATAACCCATTGATAGTTCATGTATCAAGCGTCAAGATGGCAGAGAGCATCGCAGACATAGATCCAAAATACATGGAAGCAATAAAGCGAATTTGGCCAGGACCCTTAACAATAATAGCAAAGGCCAAGAAATCAATTCCCAAAAACGTCACAGGCGGCTTAGACACTGTCGCAATAAGAATGCCTGACAACAAGATTGCGCTCAGCCTGATAAAAAGCAGCGGTTTACCAATTGCAGCTCCAAGTGCGAACATATCAAAGAAGCCATCATCAACAAAAGCGGATCATGCAAGGGGCTATTTCAACGGAAAGGTGGACATAATAATCGACGGAGGGAGAACAAAATTTGGCATAGAATCTACCGTGATAGACCTTTATAGAAAGGAAATACTGCGGCCCGGAGCTTTTACACAAGAAGAGCTAAAGAAAAGTTTCCATGCAGATTTTAAAGAAAAGAAAGGGGTCAAAGATGGGATCAGAAGCCCAGGAATGAAATATACTCACTATTCTCCTTCTACAAAACTTCTGCTTTTTACTGGAAATGCCTCTGAACTACCCAAAATAGCCTCTGGCTACACCTTCACATTTATCGGCTCCAAAGAGTCATCAAGATTCATGAAAGGGGTTTCAGCCAATACAATAATACTTGGCAGCCGCAAAGATCTAAATGAGATAGCATCCAACTTATTCGAAGCCCTAATAAAATTGGACAGCATGCATTCAAAATTTGCAATAATAGAGGGCTTTCCAGAGCATGGCATGGGCTTTGCAATAATGAACAGGTTAAGAAAGGCAGCCAGAGGGAACTCCTTTAAGACAAAAACTGAATTTGATAAGTTAGTGAAGTGATTTCATCCCTATTAGAATGACGCTTGGGCATATTATAAAAGGCGACAAAATACTGCTAAAGGAAGCCACACGGGGGGTAAGCAAAGGAAAATGGAATGGGCCAGGCGGAAAGATAGACAAAGCCGAGACTCCAGAGCAATGCATGGTTAGGGAGGCTTACGAGGAGACCGGCCTAAAGATGGTCAAACCATTTTTCCATGGCAGGATGTTCTTCCATATGGATGGCAAGAAGAATGTTGCAATTTTAGGCTACCTTTACTCTACAAAAAGATTCAATGGGAAAGTAAGATCAACAGAGGAAGGGCCGGTTAGATGGTTCAGCGTAAAGGAAATCCCATACGAGGGCATGTGGGATGATGATAAGGTTTGGATAAACCTTATGCTTGCAGGAAAAAGATTCGATGCGCACTTCTTTTATAACAAGGGCAATGCCAAAATGATCAAGTGCATCATAACTCTGAAACCCTAGCCTATCTGCTCAAACTTGTAATGGTAATAAATAAGGCCCTCATCCCCGTCAACATACATCTTCCTGAACCTCACTCTTACCTTTCCTCCGATCTTCGGCTCAATTCCATTTTCTATTATGTGGCCCTCAACCATCGGACCTTCTTCAAGCTTAACTATTCCTATGTCATACGGGGCTTCGTCCTTGAATGTATCTGGCGGCACACGTATTTTGGTGAATGAATATATCTCTCCGTCTCCTTTGTACTGCTTCTCTACCATCTTGGATTTTCTCCCGCAGTTCCTGCATACAATTCGAGGAGGGAAGTAGTTCGCATTGCAATTTTCACAAGTATTCCCAACAAGGTTATACCTGCTCCTTATCTTCCTCCATAAGCTTGCAGATGATCTTTCCATTTAGTCAGCCCTCTTGTATATGTGTACCACAGCGGTTGACCCGCTGCCTCCAACATTATGTGTCATCCCAACATTTGCTCCATTAACCTGCCTATCTTTGGCATCTCCCCTAAGCTGCCATACTATTTCAACTGCCTGCTTAACTCCAGTAGCTCCAACCGGATGGCCACAGCCCTTAAGCCCTCCGCTTGTGTTTACGGAGAGCTTGGAGTTAAGTGCAGTCTCTCCATCAAGAATTGCCTTTCCAGCCTTGCCCTTCTGATAGAATCCAAGATCTTCCATTGCGAGTATCTCCGCTATAGTGAAGCAGTCATGAACCTCTACCACATTTATGTCCTTTGGCTGCACCTTTGCCTGCTCGTAAGCCTTAGCCGCAGCGATTTTAGTTGCTTTTAGCTCTGTTATGCTGTCCCTTTCAGCAAGTCTTAGCGTATCCGTTGCCTGTGCGCTTGCAACTATCTTTATCGGCGTATCGTTGAACTTCCTTGCCTTCTCAAGCGGCACAAGGACAACTGCCGCAGCCCCGTCTGATATCGGGGAGCAGTCAAGAAGCTTAAGCGGATCTGATACTATCTTGGAGTTAAGCACCTCATCGATGGTTATCTTCTTCCTGAACTGTGCGAATTGGTTTTTTACAGCATTATCGTGATTCTTTACTGCAACGCTTGCAAGCATCTCTTCCGTAGTGCCATAATCGTGCATGTGTCTGTTTGCAATAAGCGCATAAAGTCCCGGGAACGTTATTCCTTGGAAGAGTTCCCATTCCTGGTCTCCTGCGCCGCCAAGCGCTGTGCTGGCTTCTGATGAAGTAACATCAGTCATCTTCTCCACTCCGCCTACAACAACCACATCGTGTATCCCGCTAGCTACTGCTATGTATCCCTGCCTAAGCGCGCTTCCACCGCTTGCGCATGCGTTTTCAATTCTTACCGCAGGTATGTTCTTGAATCCAAGCTGGTCTGCCATAAGCGCTGCAACGTGCTCCTGGCCAGTGAACCTGCCAGGCGCCATTGTACCCCCGTAAAGCATCTCAACGTCGTTGCTTGTGATCTTTGCATCCTCAAGCGCCATGATCCCTGCCTCTGCCATCAGCTCCTTAAGCCCGGAGCTCCATCTCTCCCCGAACTTTGTTAGTCCTACTCCTACTATGGCAACGTCTCTCATGGTATCAAGTCTTCTTTATCGAGTCCCTGTCCTTAAGGTATTCAGAATAATCAATATACTTCTTGTGTTTCTCTATTATGCTTCTTACAAGGTCCAAGCGGCTGCGCTTTGATTCTATGCCCTCAGTAACTTCGATTGCAAAGGAATCGCTTCCTGCGCCGGATCCAAAGCTTGTCACAAGTATCTTCTGGCCAGGTTTTGCTATGTCAAGTGTTGCAGCAAGCCCAAGCATTGACGATCCTGAATAGGTATTGCCGATTATCGGCGTAAGCAGCCCAGGCTCAATCTGCTTCATATCAAAGCCAAGCTGCGTTGAAACGTTTATAGGGAACTTTCCATTCGGCTGGTGGAATACTGCATAGTCAAAGTCAGAAGGCTTCAATCCGGTTTCCTCAAACAGCATCTTTGTAGCGCCAGTTATGTGCCTGAAATACCCAGGCTCCCCAGTGAAGCGCCCGCCGTGGGACGGAAAGCTTGCACCCTCCCTTCTCCAGAAGTCCGGAGTGTCCGAAGTGTAGCTTACCGTCTTTATTATATTAGCAATAACATCGTTTTTGCCGATTATGAATGCCGCCCCTCCAGCACTTGCAGTGTACTCAAGCGCATCCCCTGGCCTGCCCTGCGATGTGTCGCTGCCTACAGACATTCCATACTTTATCATTCCGCTGTCAACAAGCCCCATTGCCATCTGTATTCCTGCGGTGCCTGCCTTGCATGCAAACTCCAAGTCAGCGCACATTACCTTGTTTCCTGCCTCTATGGCCTGTGTAACAACAGTTGCAGTAGGTTTTACTGCGTAAGGATGTGACTCTGATCCAACATACACTGCGCCTATCTCAGTTGCCTTTATGCCTGCATGCTTTACAGCGCGCCTTGCAGCCTCAACGGCTATGGTAGCAGCGTCCTCATCTCTAGACGGGACGCTCTTCTCTTTAATATTAAGCCCTTTCTTTATGCTCTCAGCGTCCTCTCCCCATATCCTTGCAATGTCCTCTGTCTTTATCCTGTATATGGGTACATGGGCGCCGTATCCTACTATTCCAGACATTTTTTCACATTATTTATATTCTTCAAGAATGTCGACTACCTGCTGTTTTGTCGGCATAGGCTGCTTTATAAGCGGTCCTTTCTGCAAGGTCATGTCGAGCTGGCTATACGTTGGCCTTTCAACTCTGTAGAACAATCCTATCGGTATCTTTTCCCAGTTATTCTTTTCAGTCTCTATTGACTTTTCAAGAGCCGAGCTCAGGCTTGTTGAATCATGTCCCGTGCCTTCAAGCTTGTACACCCTCTGCCTGAACCAGTCGTACGTATTGACGTTGTTGAATGTCACGCACGGGCTGAAAACATCTATCATAGAAAAGCCCCTGTGCTGTATTCCACCCTTAATCATCTCTGCCATGTGGTTGGGATCTCCTGAGAATGCCCTGGCAACATATGTCGCTCCTGCAGATATTGCTATGCCAATCGGGTTCTCCGGATTTTCTATTGATCCGAAAGGAGTTGATTTTGTCTTTGCGCCAAACAGGCTTGTTGGCGAAGTCTGGCCAGTTGTGAGGCCGTATATCTCATTATTCATTATTATGTATGTAATATCGACATTCCTTCTTGCGTTGTGGATAAGGTGCCCTACTCCTATTCCATATCCGTCTCCGTCCCCTCCTGCCCCTATCACCGTAAGGTCGTCATTTGCAAGCTTTACTCCAGCAGCCACTGGAAGCAGCCTTCCGTGAAGGCTGTGCACTCCGTAAGTCCCAAATGGGTGCGGCATCGAAGAGCTGCAGCCTATCCCTGACACAAGCATGACATTCTCCTTCTCTATGCCCAACTCTGTGAGGGCCTTAAGTATACCAGCCTGCACACCGAAGTCACCGCAATTTCCCGAAGCAGTAACATTTGTTACGAAAGTATGGTCTGCATCATCCATTGTCAAATCATATACTGGCCCATCATAATCAAACGTCTCTATCGAAGAAATAGGAAGATACACCCTACCTTCTTTTATTACAGATGACCTCTTTCTTCTAATTGAAGTCCTGCGAAGCGACACCCCTACAATGCCTGCAAGCCTATTATAGTCATCGCAGTCTTTTACATAGGTTCTGTATGCTTTTCTATGTATTCCATGAGCAGGCTCTGTATAAACTATTGGAACAATATTCTGCCTAAGTAGCAGCATCTTAAGCTGCTCTGACAGTACTACCGATATCGTGGCGTATCCTGCTTTCGAATCATCGAAATAGCCATCCCCTCTCCACATACCTCTGATTAGGCCTTCCTGTTTTTCTAACGGCAGGAACATAAAGTCGTGCGGTATCTGCTTGTTTTGTGCACAGTCACCAAATAACTGCCTTAATATTTCTGCAAGGTAAGATGAATTAAAAACAAGGTCTATACTATTATTCTCCTTATGTGTATCCTCCGCGCATTCCAATCCAAAAGCATTCGCCATCAGTTTCTTGACGTCAGATATGAACTCTAGTTCATCTGTGCTGAAACTGAAAATTACCGACCCATTGTGCGTACTGCCCTCTGCAATGTAATAACCAAACAAACGCATAAGATCTTCATTTACACTTAAGGAGGCAGGCAACTCCTTGCTTCTTGTATCCTTTATCTTTTTAGTATAGACCAAAGGCATACTTTCAATATCTTTAATCTCACTCATCACTGGAAATACTAAGTAATCTCCTACCTTAAGGTCCTTTGCCTCTATCTTCTCTTCTGTAAAACTGCGATTATGTTCTTTTCTGCCGTTTAACCTTGTCACTGCTACAAATGGGTGCTCTGGCGTTGCGCTTATTGCACCAAAGCATTTTGCACGTACTTTGTACATGAGGCCTTTATGATGATGCACTATCGTATCTGCGACATGCTTGTATTTGCCCTTAGCCGTGAGTATCCTATCTCCTACCTTTACATCCTGTATCTGCTTTACTGAAGGGTTTGAGACCACCAGCGTATCTCCAAGAACGCAACCAGGGCACCATATCGGTTTTACTCCTGAAGTGAGCACCTGTTTTGGCTTTGCTGCAGGCGATGTCTGCGGTTGATTTGCATCCGGCATAGTATCATTGTTTTATTAGTTTAATAGCGCTGTTTGCAATGTCCTGTCCTGTGAAGGCCTCTCCGTCGTACTTCAGGATAGAACTTTTTATCTCGATCCCGGTCTCCATCCTTATTACCTTGGCAAGCTGCCCGGTGTAGTTGCCTTCAACATTTATCAGCTTCTTGCCCTCAAGCATCTTCCTTGTCCTGTCCTTGTCAAGCGGCAGAAGGTAGCTGAACGATATGAGCCCGAAGTTCTTTCCCTGCGCCTTGAGTATGTCTATTGCCTCAGAAGCAGGCTGCGTGGTCGAACCGAAAGTCACGAAGAAATAATCGGCATTCTCGTTTAATACCTCAGGCACGAATACAGGCTCATTCTTCAGCATTGTATCTATCTTCCTCATTCTCTTCTCGTGCATCTTGCTCCTCATATCTATTGCCCAGTCAAGCCCCGCGTACATGTCTGTTACAAGATCCCCAAACTCATTATGTTCGTCGCTTCCGGCAACGAATTCCATTCCCTTTGAACCAGGAATCGACCTCGGCGAGACCCCATCATCAGTAAGCAGATACCTCTTGAATCTTCCGCCATCATTATTCTCTGTTGCTATCTTCCCTCTGTCTATCGTCACTCCATCAACATCAAAAGCCTCTACCGTTTCAACGCGCTCAGAGAGGTAAAGATCCATCATTATTATTACCGGGACCTGGTATCTGTCTGCAAGGTTGAACGCTTCTGCGGCAATTCTAAAGCTCTCCTCTATGCTCCTTGGCGCGACAACTATCCTTGGAAATTCTCCCTGAGACGCGTGCATTACAAAAAGTATGTCTCCCTGCTCTGTTTTTGTAGGAACTCCTGTGCTAGGCCCTGATCTTTGCGATTCGACTACAACTAGCGGCGTCTCAAGCATCCCTGCAAGCCCAAGTCCCTCAACCATGAGCGAGAAACCTCCGCCGCTGGTTCCGCACATTGCACGCGCTCCTGCCGCAGATGCGCCTATTGCCATGTTTATCGCAGCGATCTCGTCCTCCACCTGTTTTGGCATCACTCCTTTGTTCTCATGCGAAGCAAACCAGTGCAGTATGCTGCTTGCAGGAGTCATAGGATATGCAGAATAGAACTTGCATCCTGCTGCATAGGCACCTACTGCGAGCGCAGTGTTCCCGTCAAGCACATACCGTTGCTTTCCATCTCCCTTAAGGGCGTAGAGCGTTTCAACTCCCTGATAACTATAACCACCAGTTGCAGCTTTCATGTTCTGGTTTACTACCTCTTCTCCCTTCCTTCCAAACTGCGACTTAAGCACATCATTGAACCTTGCAATGTCTATGCCTATGAACTTTAGCACGGCCCCCAGTGCAACAGTGTTTCTCATTATTGGATCTCCACTTGCAGATATTGCTATGTCAAGAAGTGGTATTGGCACAAGACGGTACTTGCTTGCATCTAGCTCCGCAACTTTAACTTTTGATGGATCGTATATCACTACTGCTTTATCGTTTAGGTGGCTCTTTTGGTTAACTATTGAATCCTGGTTGAGCGCTATCAGTATGTCTATTCCTTCACCGTAGCTCTTAAGATCAGAATCAGCTATCCTTACTTGGTACCAGCAGTGTCCGCCTCTTATTATCGAGCCGTATCCTCTGTATGCAAATACGCGCAAGCCTATCCTTGAAGCTACCTTTATCAAAAGAGCGCCGCTAGATTCCACTCCGTCACCGTGGGCTCCTGCAATCCTTATAGAAACGCTATTCATTTTAACACGAAATCTCTTTCGTACTGGTCAAAATTTTTTACAAACCAATCTTTTGCATGCATCTTTATAATACCAATCATGTGCCTATGTGGTTTGACGTTCATTATTTTTCCTGCAATTCTTCTAGTCTAAGTATGAGGTAGCGGTCTTCAATTTAAATAGAGCGTAGTGTAGTACGGCAATCAACAAAGTCCTGTGATATCCTTTATTATAATGAAGCACGGTGATTCTTATCATGTCTAAATCAGATAGCAACAGCACAAGCTTAAGCAATGAAGAGATACTAAAGAAGATAGCAAATAAGGAGATGCCAATATATCAGATAGAGAATTTCACTGATCCTGACAGCGCAGTAAAGATAAGGCGCAGTGTCATCGAGCAGCATTCAAAGGTAAAGCTCGAGCATATAGGAACAACAGCCTTCGATTACGCAAGGATAATGGGAAGGAACGCAGAGAATGTAATAGGCACTGTAAGCATTCCTCTTGGGGTTGCCGGTCCGCTTAAGATAAACGGAGAGTTTGCAAAAGATGAATTTTATGTCCCAATGGCCACTACAGAAGGTGCGCTTATAGCAAGCGTAAGCAGAGGGGCAAAGGCAGCAAATAAAAGCGGCGGAGTTACAGTAAGGATTATTGAAGACGGCATGACAAGGGGCCCAGTCTTCTCCTTCGACTCAATTATCGATGTTCAACGGTTCCTGAAGTGGCTCCCTGAAAATTATGAAAAGATAAGGGGCGCAGCAGAGGAAACTACAGATCATGGCAAGCTTAAGAGCATAAAGCCTCTTGTAAACGGCAACGATGTATTTCTCAGGTTCAAGTACAGCACCGGAGATGCCATGGGGATGAACATGGTGACAGTCGCAACAGAAGCGGCATGCACCTATATAGAGAAAAATTTCAAAGGAGCCAGGCTTATAGCCGTTAGCGGCAACGTCTGTTCAGACAAGAAGCAGTCCCATATGAACAGTATAGAAGGAAGAGGCAAGACTGCAATAGCCGAAGCAACAATAAAGGAGAGTGTCCTAAACGAGGTATTCAACGCAACCGCAGAAGCGGTCAATGAAGTAAACTACGTAAAGAATTGGATAGGCAGCGCAAGGGCAGGCAGCGCAATACAGTTCAATTCCCATTTTGCCAATATAGTAGCCGCAGTATTCCTTGCAACAGGCCAGGATCCGGCGCAGGTAGTAGAAAGCAGCAGCGGATATACTACTACAAAAGTGAGGGGAAAGGATCTTTACATAACTGTTACGCTTCCATCACTTGAAGTCGGAACAATAGGAGGAGGTACAGGCCTTGCAACCCAAAGGGAATCATTGACCATACTGGGAGCCGCAGGCCCAGGCAGCGCTGACGGAGAGAATTCAAAGAAGCTTGCAGAGATAATAGCAGCCACAGTACTATGTGGCGAACTTAATCTACTATCAGCTCTTGCAGGCAGGGAACTAGGCAAGGCCCACCAAAAGCTGGGCAGAAATAAAGTGGATTGAGCAGTACAGAATAACAGATCTTTACAAAGTTTTGTACCGGACAATCCGGTTTAAATATGGGATTAATCAAATCTAAACTGATGATGCTATGATGAAGACAGCGTATGCTCTACAAAGGGAAAAAGTAGTTCAAGTATTCTTATCGGACAAAGGCGTACTTGCTTCAGAAGCTCATAGCGTAATACCAAAGGGATACAGGCAGGCAACCTTAGAGGAAGTCGCACTCGGATACAGGCATGACCATGGCTTCAGGCAGGAATTATATGATAAAGGATGGGCTTGGACATCGCAGGAAGGGCTCCAAAGCTCAGGGTCCCATGAATTGCACGATGATGGCTCATTTTCAAAGATAGACAGAGATACTTTCTATTCACTCCCTCAAGAAAAGAGATCATATCATGGTCCTGGACCTGGCTATGTGACCGTGGGCGTCGGCTCCAGCGAGAGGCTCAGGAGATTGATCGTGAGTGCTGACTTCGAAGCTTCGGTTGTTGCTCTGGTGGCGTATGTGAAAGCTGGGCCAAGCCAAGCAGACCACAGCCCTACAGAAGATAGTAAAACTGTAAAAGTTGCTGATTTAAACGAGCTAAGTAGAACTGCAGCAAACGTTGAAAAGATCCTGCCCAGCCTTACCCCACATACTAAAAGCCAGATATCCTCACATCTAACTGCTGTAAAGAGAGTCCTTGACAGTTAAAGTGACGTCTTTTTCTAACTCCGCCACTATCGCGATAGGCTTATAAATCTATACAAAATAATAGTATCTACTCTCTTTCCTTTTGGATTTTAGAGTTGCTAACCACGAGCATGAAAACATGACTGGAATGCGCAAAGGATCAATGGAATATTGGCCACATAGGCGCGCCAAGAAGCAGATGCCTAGAGTCAGGACATGGCCTACTATAGCAGAGCAGGGATTTGAGGGAGGAGTTGCAGTAAAGGCGGGGATGACACACATAATGATGGTTGATGACAGCGATTCTCCATCAAAAGGCACAGAGGTATCCAGAGCAGTTACAGTCCTTGAAATACCAAAAATGTTTATCTACGGAATAAGGTTCTACAAAAACAAGTATCTTTACAAAGAGCCGGCATCAGAAGCGTACGACGAGAATCTTGGAAAGAAGGTAGGAATCAACAAATCAAGCCACAAGCTTGCTGACCTAAAAGGAAAACTTAACGAATTCAATGACGTAACTGCGCTCGCATTTGTTGACCCATCAAATCTTGGATTCGGCAACAAGCATGTAATGCGATTTGAGTTGCATGTTGGGGGCAAGGACGTAAAGGAAAAAGCAGATTTTGTAGAGAAGTGGCTTGGAAAGGAAATAAAGATAAGCGATGTAGTCGGAGTGGGCGACTATATAGATACCATTTCAATATCTAAAGGCAAGGGCTGGGCAGGGGTAATAAAGAGATTCAAAGTTTCAAGAGGCTACAGAAAGGCAACAAATAAGATAAGGCACGTAGGAGTACTCGGTCCTTGGCATCCGGCAAAGGTAATGTTCACCGTTCCCCATTCAGGACATATGGGATACAATTACAGGCTTGAAATGAACAAGCGCATACTTAAGATGGGAACTGATAAGGATGCCAATGCGGTTAATGCTAAGGGCGGATTCATTAATTACGGCGTAATAAAGAATGACTATATAATGCTTGACGGATCAATACCTGGGCCAGCAAAGAGGCTGATACGGTTCAGGAAGGCTCTTAGGAGCAGCGCTCCTAAGAAGGCCCCACAGATAAATTACATTTCTATAGCCTCAAAGCAGGGTGCATGATAAATGGACGTTTATGGACTTGATGGAAAGGTTGCAAGGAGCATAACCCTACCATCGGTATTTTCAGGAGAGTTCAGGCAAGACTTGGTAAGGAGGGCGCTCCTTGCAGAGCAATCCCTTAACTATCAACCACAAGGGCACTCGGTAGTGGCAGGGTTCCAGACCACCGCAGTATACATCGGAAGCTACGATGCCTCATACAGGAGGGGAAGGCACATGGGTCAGGCAATAAGGCCAAGGCAGAAGCTCGGAGGCGGTGCGCAGGGAGATGTAAGAAGGATTCCATCTGCAGTAAAGGGACACCGCGCCCATCCGCACAAGATAGAGCGGATAATCGAAGAGCAGATAAACAACAAGGAGTATGCAAAGGCACTGCGCTCAGCTATAGGCGGATGCTCGCATGCAGAATTCATAAAGCAAAGGCACACTTATGATGGCAATACATTTCCTATAATTGTAGATGACAAGCTGGAAGGCATTGCAAAGACAAAGGACCTGATTGTAATACTTAAGGCACTAGGCATATCAAAGGATCTTGAAAGGTCACACAAGCCAAAGCTCAGGCGCGGGCTGAAGAGGTCTGCCAAATCAAGGCATTTCAGGAACAGCGTACTCATAGTTTCAAAATCAGCAGACAAGATATCAAAGGCAGGAAGGAACATTCCAGGAGTTGATGTCACTAGCATAAACGATCTTACGGTACAACGGCTTGCTCCAGGAGGAACGCCGCGCCTCACAATATGGACGGAAAGCGCTGCAACATCTGTAGAATCTGCAATAACGGCGCAATCAGTGAGAACAAGGAGATAATTATGGCAGTTTTACTTCACCCACTTGCTACTGAGAAAGCATTAAATATGGTAGACAGGAATAACATAATATCCTACGTAGTTGACTACAGGTCAACAAAGACAGAAATAAAGAAGGAATTCGAAGAGACTTTCGCAGTCAAGGTAGCGCAGGTAAATACTTCAATGTCAATAAAGAACGTAAAGAAGGCATTCATAAAATTGAAGCCTGAGTTCAAGGCAACAGATGTTGCAAGGAAACTCAAGCTAGTATAAAGGTGTACCCATGGGAAAGCGTCTAAAAATGCAAAGAAGAGGAAAGGGCTCTAACGCCTACAGGAAGCCTCCAAACACATTCAAGGCTGACGTTACTTTCAGGGGGAAGCAGATTGAAGGAAGGTCATATGCAGAAGTAGTAAGGTTTGTTGATGACCCAGGCCATACCGGTCCACTCATGGTAGTCAAGTATGACGATTTCACAGAAAATACCCTTCTTGCGCCCGAAGGAATAAAGATCGGGGACAGGATAGAGGAGGGCAAGCAGGCAAGCGTAACGTTGGGAAGCATACTGCCTCTGCGCTCTATACCTGACGGAATGCTTGTATACAATATAGAAATGCGACCTGGAGACGGCGGAAAGGTCGCAAGGGTTGCAGGAAGCTATGCAACGATAAAGTCGCATATAGGGGACACAGTAAGCGTATTCCTTCCATCAAAGAAGTCAGTTGATCTTTCAGGAGAGTGCAGGGCGGAAATTGGCGCAGTCGCAGGAGGCGGTATCAACGCGCAGCCGCTCATGAAGGCAGGCAAGGCCCATTATATCTGGCATGCAACAAACGCAAAGTGGCCAAAGAACAGGGGAGTCAAGTCAAACCCAGTGGACCATCCATTCGGAGGAAAGCAGCACCACAAGGGCAAGAGCAGCATGACGTCAAGGAATGCGCCTCCAGGAAGAAAGGTAGGACACATAGCTGCAAGAAGGGTAGGAAGGAGGAAGAGTGGCTGATTATGGCAAGATTATTCACATATAAAGGAAAGAGCGCAGAGGAACTGCAGAAGATGTCCATGGAGGACTACATGAAGATAGCTAAGTCAAGGCAGAGAAGGGCTATAAAGAGGATGTCTGCAGACTACAAGGCGCTTATTGCCAAGGTAGAAAAGGCCAGGAAGTCAGGGCAGACCAAGTCAATTCGAACCCATATAAGAGAGGCAGTAATACTTCCAAGCTGGATAGGGCTCACATTTTCAGTATACAACGGAAAGGATTTCAAGGACTTGCCTATAACTCCAGAAGTCATAGGGCACAGGCTCGGCGAGTTTGTGTACACAACGAAGAACGTTCAACACTCAGCTCCTGGTATAAGGGCAACAAGAGGATCAAAGTTCCTAGCGGTGAAATGATGAATTACTCATTCAACATAAAAGGAGACAATTTCGTAAAGGCAGGAAGCTATGATGTTAATGCCAGCTACAAGAAGCTCGGCGCAATATGCGACGCAATAAGATACCAGAAGGCCGAAGCCGCGCTCGTGATACTTGACAAAGTAATATCCATGGAGATGCCTGTGGCATTCAGGCGCCACAACAAGCACATGGGAGCAAGGCACGAACTGGGTGGAATAAAGGGCGCCTACCCAGTAAAGGCAGCCAAGGAAGTAAAGAAGACGCTTGTAAATGCCATAGCAAATGCAAATAACAAGGGCCTTTCAGGAAATGACATGTTCATTGTAGGGGTATCGGCAAACAAGACACACATCGAGAGAAGGTATCCGTCAAAGGGAAGCATCGCATGGGGAAGGGGGATGTACGGACGTTCAGCAATCAACCACAGCGACATTGAGTTTGCACGCATTGAAATAGTACTTTCTGATCAAGACACAAAGCAGCTTACACACAACATGAAATACTTCATAAAGCGCAACAGCAAGAATGCAAAGAAATTGCAGCCAAAGAAGACAGAGGCAAAGAAGCCAACGTCAAAGCCCGAGGCAAAGAAGCTCGAACCACAGAAGACTGCGCCAGCAGTAGTTGCACCGGCGCAGGCAAAGGCGTGATATCATGGTAGTAGAACGAAAATTCATTGAAGATCTCATAATAAAGAATAACATCTCAAAGTACCTTCAGAAGAAGCTGACTAGGGCAGGCTTCTCAAGAGTGGACATTCAAAAGACGCCTATAATCACGAGAATTACAACCTATGTTACAAACCCCGGAAAGGTAATCGGAAGGGGCGGAGAGACAATCGATGCGCTTACAGAAGGAATGAAGAGGAAGTTCAACATAGACAATCCACAGATAAGCGTTGCAGAGGTAAAGAACCAGAAGCTCGAGCCTAGGCTTGTTGCAAAGTACATTGCAAACTCACTCGAAAGGGGGGTAAACGCAAGGCGCCTTCTCCACTCAACGATAAAGGAGATAATGGACAATGGCGCTCTAGGCGCAGAGATAATAGCAACAGGAAAGCTTGCTGCAAAGGGAGCAAAGGCCAAGCAGATAAAGGTGAGGCTTGGATACCTTCCAAAGGCCGGGCATGTGGTAAAGCTTATTGATTCTGCAAAAGTTGCATCATATCCAAAGTACGGCGCAATAGGTATAAAGGTCAGCATAGTGCAGCCTGGAACCAAGTTCCCACAAAGGGAGCTAAAGAAGATCGCGCTTCCCAAGTCCATAGAGGCAATAGAAGTGCGAGCGCCGCCGCAGAACTAGCACTCCAGATAGACAGTAATAACATGCAGTATAAAATTCTTATTGATAGCGATGCGATTTGTAAGATTTAGTATAATAAAAAGCGAAATGGGCAGACTATACCGCATTCCAATAGAAGAAATAAGGATTAATAACACCCAATTAAATCTACTCGGCATATTGGATGACCTGGAACGTAACCACATATACACATTTTTTCTATATCCAACCCTAGACAAATTGAGTCGCAGGACCAATCCATCCCGCAGAAGCTATCTCAATGACGTATCAGAGCTTAAGAAATTGGGCTTAATTGAAAAATCCCCATTAATGTCAACAGGCCAATTTGGCGGGAAATACATCTCTCTTACTGCTAAAGGAAGGGAATTTGTTGAGTATAGAAAAAGCCTGAATAAAGCCATGAGGGACCAAACCTGCCACCTGCCTCTAAGCCATCCCAGCAGACTGAAACTGCAAAACCTTAGAAGAAGGGGAAGCCATGATTAGGCAGCAATTTAAAAATACTAACCAAACCAGAATGTATTTATATCAGTCCAGCAAAATATACTTATAATTAAACGCCGTATATTGATAATCATGAAAATAAAAGATCTAAGGTCATTGTCGAATGATGCATTGGTAGCCAAGCTCAAGGAAGTAAGGCTGGACTTGGGCATAGAGAAGAGAAACATAAACGCTACAGGAGTGGCAAGCAAGAAGGTAAAGGTAGGGGAAATGAAGAGGACTGTTGCACAGATACTTACACTGCTTAACGAGAGGGGTGCAGGGGTCTAATGCCTGAAATCTGTCCAAAGTGCGGCCTTCCAAAGGAAATATGCGTATGCGATATTCTTGATAGGGAAACCAACCGCAAGATAAAGGTCTACTTAGAGAAGAAGAAGTTCAGAAAGTACATGACTGTGGTCTCTGGGCTTACAGGAGAGGAGCTTGAGAAGACTGCAAAGGAGCTAAAGAGGCTCCTGGCATGCGGCGGAACCTACAAGAACGGAGCAATAGAGCTTCAGGGAGAGCATAAGGACCAGGTAAAGAAGGCCCTGCTGGGTCTTGGATATCCTGAAGAGAGCATAGATGTTTCATAAAGCAGCAAGCAGCTTTGCTATGCTGTGCGGTAAAGGCCTTTTTGTGCAAAAGTCGTTTCTTACGGCCTCTTTAATCCCAATATAAGTGAAGCTGGGCATGTCCTGCTTCCTGCAAATAAGTAATATCTTTTTCCCAAAATTTTAGCCCCTGCGTCAGCAATTACGTCCATAGAGATCGGGCCAGATCCAGGCCATACCTGAATAGTCCTTTCCAGGTCCATGTCAATATGGCCTGTTAGCCTTCCCCCACTGTCCCAATTATGATCGCCTTCCTCAGCCTCACTAATATTTCTGCCAGCAAGCCATGCCCATTTGCCTTTCATGAACTCCTTAATGTCGCTATTCCTGTCAATTGCCTGTAAAAGCACATTAAAAGTTATTGGCCTAAGTGCGTTGTCCAGGAGCACAGCCCTTGTCGTACCAAGGCCTGCAGGACCTTCGGACACGTAAAGGGTTCCACTGCTATTTAGTGAGAAGCCTTCAAACTGCCTTTTTAGGGCGCTCTTCGTAGCTATTGTCATATAAATTAACTTGGAATTCATGATATATATTACTTTTTTGCAAACTTCTGCAAGTAGCTTTCAAACTTAAGCTAGGGCTTTATATACACAAAATTATTAACCTTATTTAGCCATACCGTAGTGATGCTATGATAGCCAAACGACTTGCCATGCTTATAGCCATTGTCTCAGTACTTCTTCCCCTATCAAACGCCATGTACCTCTCAGTAATAGGCCCAACCACAGCAACACTTAACAATGGCGCAACAATCTATCTAGGCAAGGTGGGCCCGGGAGAGAGCTTCTACGTTCTTGCACAGTCATCAACCACAAATGCAACCGGATATGTGGTCAACATAGGCTGGGACCAGCTAAACGCAACAAACCTGCCTCAAGGCTGGACAACGCAGGCATCTCCCCTATATGAAAATCCCATGAAGATCAAGGTTACAGTGCCGCCTAATGCGAATTACGGGCTGTATAACATAACCCTTCACGCAGTAAACGTCCAGAACTATTCAAGGCTGGGCAGCATAACCGTCACTGCACAAGTGGACGTATCACCAAACGTATTCTCTCTTAGTGTGCAGCCAAAAAGCATCAGCTCAGGGCCCGGACAGCCTACAAACCTTTACGTCACAATAAACAACACTGGCATATCTGACGACCCATTTAACATCAGCGCAGTCGGGCTTCCTGCATGGAACGTTGCAGATGACGTTGTAGCGCTTCACTCTACAAAATCAACTTACGTATATCCTGTTTATGTAAACGAGCCAGGAACATATTCCTTTAACCTTACCGTAGGGTCTACAACAAACCCGGCACTGCACCTCTCCCAACACATAAACATGACTGCAAGCGAAAGCCTTCTTAACGATTACAGATCAGTGGGCCAGGGAGTAGTCCTCTCACCAGTAATTTTCGACCCATCCTATGAACTTATGCTCTTCTTGTCATACATTTACAAACTTGTAATACACTGAAAAGGCGCTTAAAAAATGCCAAAGCCACAAAAGTCAAACAGCATACTTTATGTAAAGCTAGCAACGCTTGACGACCTTTGCAGATACGCTTCTAACTTTGACTATACTGCTTCAAATATAATATCGGTAAAAAGCAACAACAGCCACAGCCTTATGGTATTGGGCGAGCATCTGGATGGCGCGGTAATTGCATATTACATCAATACGCCAAGCACCGAGAGGATGATATGCTATACGTATCCCTCCTCAATAAGCCAGTCAGAGAACTCGCACTTTGTTACTGAAATAGGCTCTCCTCCAAACCATTTCATGAATATACTAGAAATAGACGGCAATAACCTGAAGAAAAGCACAAAGGTCCCAAAAGTCCCCATAGTCAAGGTAGGCTCAGTGGAGGAGCTGATAATCGCGGTCATAAGGAAGGGCATAGCAAACGATTACTTTGCACAACTGTACGCGTTCAATAACGGCAAGCACACAATTTTCTGCATGTTTGATATACTTGAAGAACTCTCAGAAGGCCCAACAACACTTTACTATTCGGTGTCCGACAAAAATCCAAATTCAGGCTTCGCAAGATATAAATATACCGAGAACAAAGTTGATTTTACAGGCTACATGGGCGAGCATTCATATATGTATGCAAAGATAATAAATCTCGCCGAGCCGTTCCCATTTTTCAAAATGCCCGATTAGCTCAGTGGTAGAGCGCCTGGCTGTTAACCAGGATGTCGCAGGTTCGATCCCCGCATCGGGCGATGCGCTTCAGGTTATACTCCCGTGCCACAAACTGCATGGCCCACCTACGTGCACTCGAAGCCTCCAAATTTATTGCACGAAATTGATGTAGGGCAGCTTGGAGGGCACGAATCGCCGTCAATTACGATCTGATAACATAAATTACACGAGTAATAGCCCGATTGCACGGTAGTTGTTGAAAACGATGTCGTGCTTGTGGAAGAAGTAGATGTCGTCGAAGTAGTGGTGGTCGTAGATGACGATGACATTGTAGTTGTGTTTACAGCACCGTATATTTCTATATTTACAAATGTCACCTTCCCAGCGCTGACATTCAGGTAGTTCGTGCTGTTGGTTATGTTATCGTACGTCGCATCGACCTCGTATGAGCCCGGTGTTATAACGAACCCAGTGTTGTATTCTCCCTTAATTCCTGTATACCATCCGTTATAGCTTTGCACACCTGGCGAGAATGCCATCACCTGCGCAGCCGCCGCCGGAGCGCCATTGAAGAACACTGTTACGTTCAACGCTCCGTAACCCGAACCCCCGGTTATTGTGGTAGTCGGGGTCGTGGATGTTACCGTCGTAGTTGTGCTGGCGCTGCTGTTTTTGGATACGTACATCAACAGCGGCACAGACGCATTGTAAACTCCGTTGGGCGTTGCCATTGTGGCAGTGATGCGCGCTACGTACAGACTACTCCTTATGCCATTGCCAAGCGATATGTGGAGGGCCGCGGAACCATAGAGCGACTTCGAGTTCACGTTTGCAGGATTAGGCATGAAGGCATATGTGGAATTGGCTGGCCTGTCATTCACGTATGCCAATGACATATTTGCAGCGTACGGCGCTAGAGGAATGCACGGTAGCGTCCTGTTTGAAATGAGATACGTTCTGCACAGCCTTACGGTTATGTTGTCAGCGAAAGACTCTCCCGGAGAAGCGTATTCTGTTGTATTTGAAAGGCTTATGTTCAACTCTGTCCTCAAATAATTGCCGGAATAGGCAACCACTGGCATAAGGTAGGATTCCGACAGTATGGGCCATCCCACGCCGATCGTAAAGTTTATTCCGTGTATACCGGGAGTTTTGCCAACCTCCCACAAAAAGTCTGCAATTCCATTTGATGAGAGGTTTGAATAGCCGTTTACTATGCGCCCAGAAGAGTATCCCTCCATTATGCCAGAAGTGGTGTGCGCATACAGATACCTTGAGGAATTTCCTGCAGATGCCCCAGTGCTGGCATAGCGCACGGATACATTAATTGGTATGGTGCCGTTGACAGGCGCAAGTGCATACGGATATGATGACGGCCATGTTATATTGAATATATAGGGATCCGTATCGACTAGGAACAACGATGTTGCGCCGTTGACGCATAGTGGATTCGGATCTGCGAAAAGATTGTAACCTGGTTTAGAAACGGCAACATTGTAGCACCCACCTGCAAGCTTTCCAGTAACTGCCGTTGCTGTTGCGTTTGTGGCCCCCGAAAACACCGCCTTCCCTCCAGGTATCGATATGGACACAGAGACATTTGGTATCCGGTAATAAACTCCGTACTTCGTGCAGTTCGCAGGGTTGTTAGAACATGACCCAAACTGGAACATAGGAATATAATCGCTGTATATTGTAACATTGCCAGGACCACTGGCCGCAGTGGTATTTGTTGTGTATATAGCCCTAGCCTGCGTGGGTCCTATAAGCTGGAATGTTATATCTGATATGCTGTATCTTTTGTAGTATTGGTTGCCTGCCAGCTCGGAGTAGATACTCCAGTAGCTGAAGTAGTAGGTCTTCGCAGAGGTTTTCACAATTTTGGGCGTGGAGAGCGACACAGGTTCCAGCACTGGCGAATAGTTAAGCTGCGACTTTGGCGAATATCCTCGCGGAGACGCCACCGATGAGTTCCCCGGTATCGTGGATGACACGTTAAGGAGCGCATATATGGTGTAGTTGAATCTCATTCCGCATATTTCGCTGCCGCACGAATACGTAGAAGAGGAGTTTGTTGCGTTGTATACGGTAAAATTGCCGACAGGGGTTTCGCCTATGGGTGCAGAGAACATATCAACGCCTGCGTTGATCAGCAGCGCAGTCTCAGACTCGTTCATAACCCCAGATAGGCTTGATTGGAACCCTCCGGTCGACTCTCCGAACGAATCCGGTCCATAAACCCACCAGGTGATCGGGAGGCTGCCTGATACTGGGCCAAATGCGCCATCCATCGACGGAGGGACAGGACTTCCAGTAAAAGTGACTCCGAAGTAGACGCTTGGTATCTCGCTGTAGGGAAGCTGCGGGTTCAGTCCCGAAGCCGCCCATCCTTCGGCATCTATGCAGTCATCTATGCCAAAGAAATTGCAGCCTCCAGTATCATAGCTCCACTGCGGGCGCAAAGGGGGCGCACTTCCTACCTGCAGCATTGGCATTGCAGCATAATCGCCTACGCACATCGATGAACCGCCTCCAGGAGGGGGCGGTGGCGGCATGCATATTGGAGCAAACAGCGGTAATCCAACACCCGAACTGTTGCCTTCCAATCCAGGAACTATCGACGTTATCACAGGAGCATAATATATCAGGTATGCAAAGTTATCGTAATAGCTGTACGGGTATGGAAGTGCGCTGTCATGTGGACTGAGTTCATAAGTGCCGTCAAGAACCGCGTCCATTATCGGGTCGCCAGATGTCTTGCCGCTCTCATTCACGAACCTGGCGCTAAACTGCCTTGGGGCGTAGACAGGGCGTTTAACAAAAAAACTCGACAGAGCCGAAGAAAGCGAGCTTGCGTTGTATCCTATCAACAGAAACACGGTCTGACCGGGCTCCCATACATTATACTTGCTTATCATTGCGCCTTTTGTGTAATTGAGAGCGTTGTCAAGCTCTGTGATATTGATGGCCTTCAGTGCAAGTTGCGCGTATGCATCATTACTGCTGTTTACTACAATTACTATGAAAGTGGAATTCTGGACGTTTGTGAAATTAGCCTCGTCAGCATACCTGAAATCATATTTCTCCCTTGCCAGTGACGCAAACTGGCCGTTGGCTGTCAAAACACTATGCGGTGCGATCAAAGCGAACGAGGCATTGCCCAGATGTGCAAAAGGATCCAACGCGCTGAGATTTTCTGCCTGCGTGCCAGGCGATCTCGTTGTTAGCAGGAGTACAGCAATTATAGATATTACTACCGCAATAATTAGGATAATGGCATAGTCTAGACTCTTCTTGGCTATTGTTACACCACATACTAAAATACAACTGAATTATTTAAATTATTATATGTTATTTATGTCAATACGATAAGGTGGCAAAAACCAGTCTAAAAACCCTTCTTGTCTGAGATGTGCCTGACGCGCATCTTATGTATCTGGAGATACGCTTCAGGTTCTACTACCGTGACAAGCTGTCATATCCCTCTATGGCACAGTGTCACTACAAGGATAAACGATACGGAATATCTGCAAACATGCGGTAACTAAAGATTATTAATATTTTAAGCATTTATACAACCATGAAAGCGCCCCGATGGATGAATAGAGAAGTGCTTCTTATCTCCTTCTCGGCTTTTTTCGCTGACCTAGGCTACCAGACAGTGATAGCCCTATTCCCTATACTCTTGGTTCTTGTTTTAGGCGCCTCTCCTAGCACTTATGGGATTGCTACTGCGCTAGCTTTTGGAGTAGGATCAGTATTTGGGTATATAGGTGGCATCCTTGGGGATAGATTTAGCTACAAGAAGATAGCCATCCTAGGAAACCTATTTGTGCCTCTGCTCTCTCTTGTCGGGCTCGCAGTCAGCCCTACGGTAGCCATAGTCCTTTTCGCTTCTGGTTGGTGGGCAAGAAACTTCAGGAGCCCTCCACGCAGAAGCATGCTGGTCTTGGCATCAACCCAGAAAGACAGAGGCAAAGCATTCGGCTTCCTTCATGCCCTAGACATAGGTGGTGGAATGCTATCTATCCTAATCCTTGCCGTTGTCCTGTTAAGCGGTATTTCGTACAGAACCGCTATCCTTATCACAGCACTGCCTATATTATTCTCCACTGTACTTCTCCTCTTTGCAAGAGATCCAAGCCATGAGCACATCGTACGCCGTTCGACCAGCGGCAGCGGCATTGTAAATGGAAACGCTGCACGTTCTGCATACCTGGGCATATTGGTCGCAACTTTGCTGTACGGCTTTAGCTACTACAGCTTGGGCTTTCCGATACTAACTATAGCAGAGAAGTCGTCAAGCATTGCGGGAATAGGCTCATATGCAGTATATCTGGGCGTCTCCGCGGTTGCTGGATATTACATCGGCTCAAGAAAACTGAACAAGATAAAGGTCCTGGGCACTATGGGGTACATACTTTCCGGCATAGGCACGCTCGGCTTGGGGTTTGCGTATATCCTCGGCCAGGGAACTGCAGTATTCTACCTAATGGTGGCGGTCATCGGGCTCTCACTAGGCGTAATAGAAACGCTTGAACCTACTATAGTGTCATTAATTAAAGTGCGCGGCAAGGTAGGCAGCGGCATGGGCGCGCTCACGGCTTCAAGGAGCTTCGGGGTTTTTGCAGCAAACCTCATAATGGGCTTTTTGTATATGGTAAATCCTTTCTATTCGTATACTTATGCAGGACTGGTATCGGTTGCCGCTGGCTGCATAATTATGTATTACGGAAAGGGATTTAGCAAAAGATGATTATTTACCCTGTAATACGGGTTATCTAAAGATCCAATGGGTTTACCTGCCTTTCCCACTTGCCTCTATAGACTGCCGTGCCACTTCCAGGTTGCAGCTATCGTGCTTGGAACACCATGCATAGCATTTGTCAGCCAATTCTTTTCTATTGTAATGAAGTCCGCATATCTTACAAGAATATCCATTTTTAGACATATACTTAGCTTGCCAATGACTTATAAAAACATTGACTTATTGCCTATTAATCAATAAAACCCAAAATCAAAGTATTCAAAAATGTATTTCCGAAGATGTGCCTGTGGCGCATCTTGCGCATCGGGCGATGCCACTCAAGTACAACTCCGCTCCACAATGCGCTATATGTATTTTTATTTCTTTCAACGTATCTAGTAACATGGCAAAATCAAAAAAGCAGGAAGGTATCAAGTACATTTTATACGCTGTGCTTTTGCTCTCGTTTGTGGCTATACTGTATTTGTCACAACAAATCTCGGCAATCCTCAACGTTGCAACTGGGGTCGAAGTAGTTATAGCAAGCGTAATAATGGCTTTCGCCACCTACGCCCTTGCAAAGATCTACGGTTAGAACAGTTGCCTAAGATGTGCCCAATGCACATCTCGGGCTTCTGGCATATCACTCGCACAGCATAAATTCCAGGGTGCTTTGGCTTAACTGCATCTCACTATTCTTATCTTGACCGTTCCATTCATCACATCATTTCCAGGCAAATATCCTTTTGGGCAGCAGCAATATTGCTGTATTCAATAAATTTCCTGCTGTTGGCGGTAATGTTCAAGGTCTTCACGCACTACATGCGCAGCCATCACTAGGCAGTTCAGACGTACACCAAGAGGGGACTGCGAAAAACCATACATTCGGACCTGTAATCTACCTCCTTGCAATGACCTTTTCGTTTGTAGACTCTTCCATACGCCACTATCTGCTTTTATCTGTCTTATCTTCTGGATGTACAGGCAGATAAGATGAAGATTATGGGCCCTCTTTTGCCTGCCCTCAACCAACCGACGTATAATTTATGCCTATTTCTCAAAATAACAAACTTTCACTAAATTTTGTCCAAAATCACACCGTTTAAATACCAGACTGTTCACCATATCTTTGTGACCAGATATGACCGCTAAAGTTACTGAAGTAGGAAGAGTCGTTGAAGGACAAAGAGTATTTACTGTTTTGGAACGCAAACCAGAAGAGAAACCCCAAACCTATGTTGCATATAATCGCGAGCTAATTACCCTAGAAGAGCTCGTTAAGATCCTATCAAACGGCGGAGCAAAAACAATAGAAAATACTAGAGCGTTTCAGGAACACAGCTCCCTATGGCTTGACCTTAAAGACCAAGGCACTAGACTTCACGGTTATTATAGGATAAATTATGAAGGTGATAATTTAGATGAAATGTTCCTGCCAATGTGGAATAATAAGAGCGCATGGGACGCCCTTCCATTTAAGGAAAGAGCATACTTCCACGGAGGAAGGGATAACCTTACTGTTCTCATATCAAATATTTCAGATGGCGAGAAGGTTAAGATGGATGGCGACCGCATCCCCGCGCGCCTGGTTGTATATGCCAATGGCATGCCACAGCTTACGCCTCCAGTTGCAGTAGTTGATAGGACACCTACCAATGGCCATGGATCAGAGAGCAAGAGAAACAGCGTGTATGTCGAAGTGCACGAGATTGTGCGTGAGTAAATTCACCAATTGCAGCTTTAAATCACTATTATGGATAGCTCTACAACTTTAGGAGCTTCGCTGCGTTTTCGTAAAGAACCGCTGACTTTTCCTCGTAAGTAAGCTTGGTTTTCATTACCTTGAGCAGCTCCAATTCCTGGTCGCCGTAAGGCGCGTCAGATCCGAACAGTATCTTGTCAGCACCCACAATGTCGTAAATTTTGTTTATTCCATTAGGATGGAATGAGTCTATAGATGTTTCAAGATACAGGTTTTCGCATTCCTTGACTTTCTGCACTGCAGCTGGCGATCTGTCAGCAAAGTGCCCTAGTATTATATTAATGTCGGTGAAATCATCAGCAAGGCTTGCAATGCGGTCAGGATCTGTAAATACTGGCGCTCTGCCCCCCTTTTTGGTGTGTATTAGCAATGGTTTCCCGCTTTTAGATATCTCCTCGTATAAAGGATAATATCTCTTATCAATAGGGTCAAAATTCTGTGACCTGGGGTGAAGCTTCACGCCTTTAAATCTGGATATATGCTTACTTACTGTGTCAGGAGCTGTAGTATTAGGATCAAACCTAAGGAAGCATGCAAACCTCTTCTCATTCAGGTTTAGGAGGCTTAAACTTGCCTCTATAAGGTTCTTTTCTTTCTCGTCAAACGGGAACACTGCAGCCATGTCTACTCCATTATGGTCCATATGTGCTAGCAGCTCCTTGGCGCTCTGGCGCCCCCCATCCTTATCATCCCCTATATGGGCATGTATATCAAAAATCATCATATGGGGATCACATTAAGTATCGGCGTAATCACTCATCGACTCTAAATCGTAGGCTCTCAACTAACGGCTTTATCCCTTCCTCATCAAATACCCTCCTGCTCCTATCAGAAGGCACCTCGCCCCTTGCCAAGCCCTCATACTTGGGCCTAAGGTAATCGGTGTTTTCGCCTATTTTGAGCAGTCCCTCGAATGCGACATCTAGAACTTCGTGGGCAGCCATCATTACGGTCTCATTGTTTGTAACGCCATTGTAAGCAACATCATTCTTGAGCCTTGTAATCTCATCTACACTCCTGCGCATTGCAAGCTCCTGGGCCCTGTCCAGATTCTCTGCCAAGCCTCGGATAACCGCACCCAAGCCCATTACCTCTGATCTGCTTGCCTGCTCTGAGAAAAGCCTTACTTCCACTGTGTTTGTGTAGCTCTTCAGCCTTGCATCTGCTCTTACCAGCCCTTCCATTACTTCTATATCCTGCTCTTCAAATCTTACTGCAAAGACGCTCCCAACTCCATCTCTCGATGCACTTGCTATGCCTCTGTGCATGAAGTCTCTTAGGCTTACGGCCTCGTTTACCTTGTAATATTCGCCCTCTCTTTTAAGCAGATCCATAGGCAGACTCATCAGATGCTCAAAATAATGGTCAAAATCACGGAATATTGGCGCTATGGCCAGATTCCTCTCAAGTAGATAGTCTTCATAGAATGTAGTCCTTGAATCTGCCATGCCTGCATGAGGCCCTCTTACGGGGCTTGAATTTGCACCAAGCGCCAGAAGCTCGGGTCGCAATCCGTTGTACACATTGGCAAGCCTTACCGCGTCCTCGCTGTCCTTTGTCTGGACATGGAAGTGCAGTGCTGCATTGACTGTAGGCCCGTAGGTCAGCCCTTCCTGGTCAATCCTGTATGAGCTGCCCCAAGTATCAAGCATCATTTTATACCTAGGTATGCTCTCAAGGCAGAGCGCTGCGCCAGGCTGAGTTACTGGCTGTGTTCCGTGTCCAAGCACGTAAGCTCCACTCCTCTCAGCAACCTTGATCAAAGGTGTGACAAACTCTGCAATCATCTTGTTTGCATGGTCAAGACCGTTAGCTTTTGGAAGCGCAATTTCTACCGTTCCTACTCCAAATTCAGCGTGAATAGATCCTCCATATCCGTCTATACCTTTTTCAACTCCAAATCCATGTGGATTGCGCTGCCATCCATCCCGGCTTCCCATATCCCTGAATATTCTCTTGAGCTGCCTTTCGCTTATTACCTGCCCAAACCCGTAGGCCCCTGACTTTACCAAAGGAAACTCCATCTCTATTCCGAAACCCCTCTCATCCCCTACAGATCTAAACTTTTCGGCATGCGCCTCCTTTGCAAGACCAATCCTGCTTCCCTGTGACGATTCGCTCTGAACATGTTTTTTTACCAACGCGAAAGTCATTTTAAGCACCAATAATTATACACAATATTAGATAGCACCTTATTGATATTTAAACGATGCTAGAATGAACAATTTCATGCAAATAATTGTTATTTTGAGACATCGCAGAGAACTTTAAATATCTTTTCAGGTTATCAAACAGGGATGCTCTGGCTGCTAATTTTTCTATCATTTTATCGCCAATCAAAAGTAACATTTTATTTATAAAGCCTTGCATTTTAACTAAAATTAGTGGAAGTATCAACTGCCCCAGAACATCCGTTAATTTCGGCAAGTGGTTCATGATCAAAGCAACAACAAATGTCCATAAAACTGTTCAGAATAGGCATCTTTAAATATGAAAAACCATTAAGCAATAATGATAAAGAGGTTTGGTATACTATGAAACTTAAACAGGCAAATGTAGCAGGCATGATCACACATCAAAAGGATGGTTATGTTGGCGGTTACGGCACCGAGACCTATAAAGAGAAGGCAGAACACGCAAGAGAGATAGGGCTATATTTTGTAAAAATAGACCTGACTGAAGAAAATGCACGACAGATCCGGGAAGGCGGAAACGTAACTGCAAAGCACTGGGATGGTAGAACTCTTAGCGATGTGACCATTCCAGCAAGGAACATTAAAGCTATTTATGATTTCTCAGAACTTGACATGCCTGAATACAAAGACCCTGCATATGATGGCATAATCAGTGCGCTTACAAACAATGGCGTCAGATTCGTAAACGGTCCAAAGGCAAAGCAGATAGGAAACGACAAGCAACTAAGCCAGGAGCTTTTCGAAGAGGTGGGCGTGAGGACTCCAATTACAATGCAGTACAACAGGGAAAACGCAAAGGCACTTCTGCATGAAAGTGGATTCATATTCATAAAGGACATCGAGGGGGTCATGGGCAATGGTCAGGTTACCATATTATCCACTGGAAACGGGTTTATGGCAAATGTTGACGGAACAAAAACAGGTTTTAGGGATGTGGGGTCCGCACTGGACTTTGCAGAGGAGTCGGTTCAAGGCAGGCTTATAGTCCAAGAGGGCATTGTAATACCAAGACTTGACGGAAGGGTTTGGGACTTCAGGGCCATTTTCCAGAAAGATGGCTCAGGAAATACCGTCATGCCTCTAGTATTGGTAAGAATAGGCGCAATAGGAAGAGATCAGTCAAACATAGACAAAGGCGGCGAGGGGCAGGATCCGTACATCTTCTACCCAAATTTCAGCACAGCACGCTGCGAGATCGAGGAAATAGGAATGAAAGTATTCAAGGGGCTTGAGAGAAAAGCCGGAGACGTTGGTGAAATAGGCATGGACTTCCTTGCCTCTACAAAAGGAGAACTTATACTTATAGAAATAAATCCTACCCCGGGATATACGGCAGGATACATAAGAGACCTTTCAAATGGGGGCCCGGTCAACTTTGAGCTTACCCTGCAAAGGGGCGGCAATATGCCTACAGAAGAAGAGATACACAGAAACTGGGCAGTCTCAATGAGAGACCGTATAAGGAATCCTGTAAGCTACTCAAAGCATATAGTAGAAAGTGAGTGACTTCTTAACGCAAAGCAGCCAAAAGGCCTGCTTCTTCATGTCCAACTTCCGGGGTATGGTGCTCCAATTCCTCTACATGCATTAATTTAGCATAAGGCACTTTTCCATCACTTGTTATGCCATAACACAGAAGTGTAGAAGAAACTACTGCTATGCCATCTTCATTAGCCGAATAATACATATTAAAATAATTGCTCAAGTGCGGGTTATCTGTTGGATTATTATAGTAATTGAAGAACTTAAGGGATGGAATATTAGATGGTTTCTCGATTTCAAGCAGCATGAGATTAAGCCCTGAGATTGTTTGAGACTCCAATCTCTCTATGCCTGCCTCAACGCCTCTCTCGTTTAGGACTTTAAGGGCATACTCCGTATCGCTGCTAGATGGGTTTGGCCTCATCTTAACCATCCCATTATGGGCAAGATACAGCATATCTCCCTTATTTACTGCTAAGAACGGGTGCGAAAAGGTAAGACCAAGCTTTTTTTGATCGCTTGCCTTCCTTGCATGGAATATTGCAAAGGACCTTCCCTCTATCTCAGGTATCTTATGGCTATCATCAAAAATTGGCGTTGCGCTTCTGTAATGCATTACGCTGCCATTTGTTACTATTACATAACCCCATCCATCGATACAACTGGCGCCTATCCTCAGCCCCCTACCTGCACTTTTGCGTGCGGCGTCTGCTACCGGATCATTCCTTGCCGATTCCTTCAAAGCCTCGTGTAACCTAGCTATCTCCTTGTTAGAGTTTCCAACGTAGGCGAACATTCTGCACATAGTTATTCACAATTAAGACGGGTAGTGCATGATAGCATTAACCTAAAATCACTGCAATTCCCCAATTAAATGAGTGCAAAGTCATGATATTTAACTCTAACTATCCAATATATTAGCTGATTAAATGCTTCATCAGAAGATATTGTCCAACCCTCTGTATATTGTAATCATAGTGGTTATCATTCTGGCGATAGCAGGAAGCGCATTAGTGCTCTCTCAATCCTCTCCAAGCGTGGCAGCAGGGGATAACATAAGCGTATACTATACGGGACAATTCACTAACGGGTCTACCTTTGGCTCCAATGTAGGCGGGCAGCCCCTCACATTTAAGGTAGGAGCAGGGCAGGTAATACCCGGTTTTGACAATGGCGTAATCGGGATGAAGCTCAATGAGACAAAGACACTAACCATTCCTGCAAATCAGGCATACGGCGATATAAATCCTAGCCTGTTCGTAAATGTTCCAAAAACCAACTTCGGCAACAAGACAGTCCAAGATGGAATGACAGTTACAGAAGTCTCTCAGAACGGAACGCCATTCCAGGGTACAGTTGCAGCAGTAAATGCAACTACTGTTGTAGTTAACTTCAACCCACCACTGGCAGGACATACGCTAGTTTTCACAATAAAAGTAGTAAAGATACAGAAGTAAAAGAAGTAAATAAATCATGGTCCGGCCCGTTGAGAACCGGACAAAAACAAAAGGACTTTATCCGCCTATCTTGAACATCTTAGTTCCACAGACGCTGCAAGTACCTGTCTTTGCATGCTTGCCATTCTTCATTGTTACATCCTTTGCATCCTTCATCTCACGCTTTTGTTTGCATTTAACGCAATACGCTTCCATATTCTCGCCAAAATAATATCGGAGCTAGTTATTAAAAACATTAGCTATTGTATCAAAATTGTAATAATCGGTAGGTATATATAGCAACTAATGATTACGACGTGATAATAGTCGGGGGAGGAGTGGTAGGCACGGCCCTGCTATACCTGCTATCCAACTATTCAAAGGCAAGGGTACTGCTGCTAGAGAAGTACGAGACCAATGCAAAATTGAACTCAAACAGCAAGAATAACGGTCAGACGCTCCATTTCGGGGACATAGAGACCACATATACCTTAGAAAAGGCAAAAAGGACAAAAGCAGCTTCAGAAATGCTCTTGGTATACACAAGCAAGCTGCCTACAGCGCAAAGGAACACAATCCTGTCCAAGACGCCACAGATGGTCCTTGCAGTAGGAAGCGAAGAGGTCGAATTCCTCAGGAAGAAGTACGATCCAAAGTACCGCGCCCTTTTTCCTGGCATGCGAATGATAAACAAAAAAGAAATAGGAAGGCTTGAGCCAAACCTGCTAAAGGGGAGGGACAGGGCAGAGGCGCTGATTGCGGCTTACTCCGCAGCTGGTTACGGGATAGACTTCGGAAGGCTGTCAGACTCCTTCGTCAAGAAGGCGCAAGGAGCCAAGGTGTCATTCAACGATGGGGTCATCAGCGTGAAGCAGACCACAGATGGGTATTCGCTAAAGACCACAAAATCCAGCTACTGTGCAAGGTTCGTAGTATTTTCTGCAGGTGCGCAGAGCTTGAAGTTCGCAAAGCAACTAGGCTATGGCCTAAGCCTATCAGTGATCCCGATACTGGGTAGTTTTTATTATTCAAGGGCGGTGGTCAAAAGCAAAATATACACTGTCCAGGGAGGTAGCATACCTTTTCTGGGTGCGCACGCAGACCCCGATATAAATTCAAAGGACAGGACACGCTTCGGCCCAACCATAACTCCTTACCCCTTTCTCGAAAAGTCAAAGCCCCTAACAATTATCGACCATCTTAATGCAGTAGGCATGGACCTTGATTACATGAGGAGCATTACCAACATAATGCGCAATAAAGACCTCTCCAGCGCATTTTTAAGAAATCTGGGATATAGGATACCTCTGCTGGGAAAACCCTCATTTGTCAAAGATCAAGTACAAAAGATAGTCCCATCGCTGAGGAATGAGGATGTAAAATACGATATAAGCTCAGGAGGCATAAGGCCGCAAATAATAGACAAGTCCAAACGGTCAATAAATGTAGGGGAGTCTACGTTATCTGGAGAATCAATAATATTTAACATAACCCCATCTCCGGGCGCAAGCTCATGCCTGAGGATAGCTCTGGACAATGCAAATGAGATAGCAAGAAGTCTTGACATCAAGCTTGACAGTACACGGATTCAAGAGGATTTCAAGGCAGCGGCCCATGCATAGATATTCTTGGCAAGCACGGTTTCATTACTAGTAAAGGAATGATTTGCATCAGGTATGACAAGCTTTGAAAAATGCATGGACCTAGACTTCCTTGAAAGTATGTCAAGATGCTTATCAACGTGCATGAGCCTATACTCCTCTTCGCTGCCAAAGACTGCCAATATCGGCACTTTTATGGCACCAAATTCCTTCATAGGCCCGCTATAATCAAGCAGCCTTGCCTCAACCCTGCCAAGGTTTATCTGCGAATCAAGACGCTGCGCACAAAGGCCTATCTCCAGATCAGGTATAACCTCCCCCTTTCCCTTTGAAATAAGCCTCTTGCACTTGCCCTTCACTACGGCATACCTTCTGCCTAGCTGCTTTTTCAGCAAGTTATAATCATCAGCCGGCCCAAGCAGTGCAATCCCAGACACTCTCCTATCGTGCATTTTGTACTGATAATAGATTGCTTTCTGGCATCCTGTGCTATGTCCACATAAAATAAATTTCCTAAATCCAAGCTTTTGCATTGCATCTATCGCCCCCCCTATATCATATACGCTATCCTCAAATTTTTCAAACGAAGTCCCAGCCCTGAAACGCACTCTCTTTGCGCCAATAAATTTCGACATAGAGCTTACCTGGTCATGCCCACGGTTATTGAAAGAAAATAGTCCAAATCCCTGGGGCAGAGCGTTTGCAAGCGCACCTACTATGCTGCTTACAAAGGATCCGGTCATTCCATGTATGTATATCAAACACGTCTTAGCGTCGCTCGAATCTGCAAACAGGATTCCGTTGAGCTTAACTTTATCCTTTGTAAGGAACCTGACTATCCTGCCGCTCTTCCAGACCTCGCTATGTTCCATGCAAACACTATAATAAATCAAGCTTAATATATTTAGACGTCACTTATTTTGCTATTATCGGGCCTGTAACTCAGCTTGGCCAGAGTGGAAGGCTTTTAACCTTTAAGTCGAGGGTTCAAATCCCTCCAGGCCCGCTATCTTTTCCAAGAAATAAGCCTTACCAGAAGGTAAAGCCCGAACACAATGCTGACTATGAAGAAACTGACAGGGTAGGGCTCGTAAAAAGCTATAAGAAGCCCTGACCATGTGGCTATAAGTGCAATAAGGACAGAGATTGCTATTGCATAGGTTGGCTTCTTGGTAAGCCTCACTGCCGTTGCGGCTGGGGTAACCATAAGCGCAAAGATAAGCAGCACTCCGCTTACCTGAATTGCAATTGACACTGAAGCTGCAAGAAGTAGCATGAAAATTGCACCAAGCAGCACAGTATGCATGCCCTTCGCCTCAGCGACTTCCTCATCAAGTGAGGCAAATAGGATTGGTCTATACACGAACGCCGCAGCGACAAGAATCACAACGCTTACTATGGCGGTTATCAGGACTCCGTAGCTACTTATGCCAAGTATCTCTCCAAAGAGTATCGAGTATGCCTCAGTTGCATATCCTGTGTACAGGCTTATGAACAGCAAGCCAAGCCCAAGCGCAAACGCAAGCACTGAACCTATCTCCACATCACGGTTCGTAGCGCGCTTGCCAAGCAATGCTATAATCAGCCCCCCTGTCATCGAAGCGCCAAGCAGTCCAAAAAGCGGATTTATCCCTATAAGAGCGGATCCTGCAGCGCCTGCAAATCCTATCTCTGCATAAGCATGAGCTGCAAAAGATGTGCGGCGCAATATGACAAGATACCCAATTATCCCAGCAACTATGGCGATTATCGTGCCTGCTTCGAACGCATGTTGCATAAACTGGTATTGGAAAATGCTATGAAATGCCGCTAAAAGATTAACGCTCAACATCATGGTGTTCCTCCTCATCTGGCGGTTGCTCGTTCATTCCATATACGCTGTGTATTAGTATGTGCCCCATTGAGTCATGTAGCACTTCAACGTGTGTTCCATACAGCTCGCTGAGCTTTTTCGAAGTCAATACCTCTTTTGGGGTCCCTGTTGCAACCTTTCCGTTCGCTATGTATATTACCTTGTCAAGGAACTGGATCAAAGGGTTGATGTCGTGCGCAACAAGGAAGGTCGTGACCTTTCGCGACTGCACAACGCTGTCTATAAGACTTACCAGATCGCTTGCACGCTTGATGTCAAGGTTGGATAGCGGCTCGTCAAGCAGCAGCATTTCTGGATTGCTTACAAGTGCCTCAGCAAGAAATATCCTCTGGAGCTCCCCTCCAGATAGCGATGCCAGTGACTTGTGGGCAAGTTCAGCTGCTCCTACGTCCTTTAATGCCTTATATGCTAACTCTTTCTCTTTGCTTGACGTCAGGCCTATCCCCCACTTATGGCCAGAAATAGCAAGATGCACCAGTTCTATGCACTCTATATTTGTCTCGTTGTCTATTGTGTGCCTCTGGGGAACATAACCTATCCTTTGGTTGCCACGCATTGGCGGCTCACCAAAAACCTTTAAATCTCCGCTTACCGGCTCCTGGAGACCAAGGAGCATGCGGAACATTGTCGTCTTGCCAGCGCCGTTAGGCCCTATTACGGCAACGAACTCCCCACGCTTGACCTCGAAGTTCGCACTCTGCCATATTTTTTTATCCTTGTATCCCACAGTCAGGTTTTTCGCCTTAACCACATCCTCGCGCATATCGGTCTTGATCACTTTAGTATTCATAATAATCATTTACCTTACTGCCCAAGGGTCTTTGCACTGAGCGCATTCTGAAGCTGCAGCAGCTCACCAGTCATCCATGTCTCAAAAGAAACATCAGGGGGCTGAATCGTCTCAGTAACTCCAACTATTGACACATTGTTCTGGACTGCAATCTGTTTCATATGCTGCGTAAGCGGAGTTACAGTCTGCTCATTGTATACCAGTACGCTCACATTTCCGCTCTCCAACTGGTTCTGGAACTCTGCAACACTCTGCACGGAAGGATCGTTTCCATTAGATACTGCCTCCATGAATTCTGGAGGAGAGACAAGGTCAAGTCCAGACGCATTAGCCAGATATACGAAGATGCTCTCGGTAGAAGCGACCTTTGTGCCTGCGAACTGCTGCTTAATCTCACTTATCCTCCTGTCAACCTGCGCCAGTGAAGCAGTAACATTCGCATATTGCTGCGCATAATAGCTTGCGTTATTCGGATCAATCTGCACAAGGTCCAGATACATCTGCTTTACGGTTGCATTCACATATGTGGGGTTGTACCAAAGGTGCGGATTCGATCCGTTAGGCACTCCAAGAAGGTCTGCAACATCCAACACCCTCCTCCCTGAATTATTGCTTGCTGAAATGAGCTTCAGTGCCCAATCATCATATCCCACCCCATTAACCACTACGAACTTTGCATTTGCTATCATCTTCGCATCCACTGCACTCGCCTCATACTCGTGAGGGTCTGCATTCGGGTCTGTAACTATACTAGTCACGTTGCAGTGTATTCCACACAGCTGCCCAAGCAAGCTTCCCCAGAAGTTTTCCGCTGCAACAACTTGTATCTTTCCAATTCCAGGACTCTGTGAATTGCCTCCAGCAGAAGCCGTGGTTGGTGCAGGTCCAGAGCCTCCAGCTCCGACACTTCCAAGTACTAAAATTCCAGCTATTATAATCACTATCACAGCAGCAATTGCCATCATTTTGTTCCTGTTTCTAATTGCCATTGTATCCTCCTTTAAGTAATTTATGGGCAACGGCCATGTTAATAAGTTTTTGCATTCTTATTATTAAGAATAGCCGCCATTTAGCTCTAATTTTAATAAAAAGTGGTATTTCTGGAAATTATAAGTATCTCAATAGATGAAGAGACCCTGAGCGAGCTAAACGAGATACAGCGTGCGCTAGGATTCAAAAGCAGGTCAAAGATGCTAAGATCGACAATAGACTTGCTGCTGGGCGAATACAGGGCCTTGGAATCCCTAAATGGCAGGCACGAGGTTGTATTCATTATAACCTACAGGGACAAGGAAAAGAACCACGTGTCAAACATACTGCACAAGTTCGAAAATGAAGTCAAGGTTACTGTCCATCAGCACAGGGGAACAATGTGCCTTGATACCTTGAACATAGACGCCGATTCTGAGGTAATAAAACGTCTTTTCAAGGAAATGAAAGGCAGCAAGTGCATAAGGTCGCTAAACTTCGCCCTATTGGGGCATTACTAATGATATTTATATCAGTAAAGTGCGATGCACATTAATTATCAGGTGTTACAAGCGTGAACAGGGAAAAAAGAAAGATAAGCAAGGCCAAGAATTATCTAGCACACAGGGGATATTCAACTTCAAAGGCAGATCCAGATGATCAGACGTTTCAAAGGCGCCTTAAAATGGCAAAAGCTTACAGTGAAGGTCGGAAAAGACTATACTCTACACTTGCTCTTATTGCTTCAGGCGTAGCATGGGCAGGATTAATTGCTGTTGAGGCAAATACTCACTCCATGATACAACAGAATCCCCAAATCAAATCCATAAAAGCACAAGTACCTCCAGGGGGGTACCGGGCAATAGGGATATCTGCAGTAGGTACCAATTATCAATGCAGCCAAACATATCTCTGCGGACCATTCGGCACCCCGGTAAATACTGGAGAAATAGTTGGATATGCAAAAATAAATAGCATCAAAGTATCAAAGGATGTTACCTCGTCCGGAAATGGTATTGTTGAAGGGCAGCGGCAGGCCAGCCTTCAGCTTAATGCATACGTCGATTTGACCTCTGGCACCGCAGCAAATATAAAAAACAATTATATCTGGGTTCAAAATGTAATGACAATAGATAATGTTAGCTCTACTATAAGTTTCAGTGACTCTATCTATCCTGGTTATTCGTACGATACGACCATTAATGACTTTAGAAAAGCTCCCCCTCTGCACTTTAACCAAAGAACCATCAAAGGCCAAGGCACATCACAGGGCAACGTGTATCAATACGATCCAAATAACACAACTTATCCTTATAAAAAAGGCACACAAGTATATCTTACAATTAAGGCTGGGCAGATAGCAGATTATCCCGTCTTGGAATTTGGCTACGCTGTTGTAGACAAAAAAGCCACAGTATCCTCAGGAATTTATGATACGGTAACATTGATGGTGCCAGTGGCTCAGACTAATTACTCCGGAAATATACCGCAGATTGTAGCTCAAAATAGCGGAGGCCAAGATGCATATACTAACAACAGCCAAAATCGCGTAGACTTGGTATTCTGCGGACCTTACAACGGTGAAAATGCTGTCTTTAAAAGTATGAATGCAAACCTCGCACTTTATTTCCAAGCTGAAGATGGAACATTCCAGCAACTAAACTCCATGTATGCATCATCACAAGACACAGGAGAAGGTACCTCTAATCTAAGGACAACTGTACCAAAAACCGGCTACATAATCGTAAATACCGGCGAATTGAATGGGAGAGAAGAATCAGAAGCAAACTTTCCAATAGCCTCCCTCCTCAGGGACCCTTCAACTGCATCTAATTTCTAAGAGCGCCACTGATTTGAAAGGATTATAGCCTTTTCCACTAATGAATAAAACAGAGATGCCTATGGATAAATCTAAGGAAGATATGCGGGGTAAGCATTGGACGCAGATACTTGCAGACCAGCTTGAAGAGGCCAAAAAAGCCCCATACGTAATAACAGGAGGCATGACTACCAGCGGACCTGCCCATTTAGGTACTGTATGCGAGTTCCTTTATCCTGAGGTTCTGAAACAGACACTGGAAGGCAGGGGCAAGACGGTAGAGTTTCACTTCATTGGAGATATACTAGACGCGTTCGATGGAATTCCATACGAGATGCAAAAATACTCAGATGTACTTACCCCGGAGCTTGGAAAGCCTCTCGTATACACAAAGGATCCGCTAGACTGTCATAAATCATTCGGAGAGCACTACCTTGACCAGGCAAGGAATCTTATGAAAAAACTTTCCTTAAGCATTGATGTAATTGAAGTTAACCGGCTTTACGACCAGGGAAAGTTTGATCCGTATGCGATGCTGTTTCTGGAAAACGAGCAGAAAACAAGGGAGATAGTCGCTATAACTTCACTGAGGAAGGTAGAGGACCTTAAGGACTGGAGCCCCCTAATGCCCATATGCCACAAGTGCGGCAAGATAGCAACCACAAGGGTAATCTTACACACAAACGACGAATATGATTATGTATGCGATAGGGATGTTGAGTATACAAAAGGTTGCGGTTACAAAGGCAGGGCAAAGCTCTCAGATCACAAATACAAGCTTCAGTGGAGGCTTCACTGGCCTTCCTGGCAGGCGATATTCAACTCAAGCATAGAAGGTAGCGGCATAGACCACATGACAAAAGGAGGCAGCGCGACAACTGCTCCAATGATACATACTGATTTGCTAAAAAGAGAACCACCAATTCTCTTCAAGTACGGATTCATACTGATAAACGGCAAGAAGTACTCGAAGTCAAAGGGAATAGGCATGAGTGCAACTGAGCTCATGGAGCTTGTACCACCTGAGCTAGTAAAGTATGTACTCACAGAGCCCGACGTACAGCGTGACAAGGACATAGATCCCACTGGCGACAAGCTAATACTTTTGTATAACGAGATAGAACGCATAAATGCGCTTAAGGCACCTGAGAACAGGGCAGACGAGAAAAAGGTCTTGGCATTCAAAGTGTCAATAAAGTCATTATCATGGAAGGCATCGTTTGTTGACGTATTACTTAACTACCAGATATTCAAAGACTGGAAAAAGGTCGGTGCGCTCCTGAATGATCCCCAAGGCGTGGCATACCTTGCACCTTACATAGAGAGATGGCTTGCAAAGGGATTTGCACCGGAAAGGTATAATTTCTCTATAAAAAATGGAAAGATAACAGAAAGTAAAGAACTTGTAAAGGATTTCATCTCGCATCTCAAGCCAGGAATGACAGATCTTGAAGTACACAACCTTATCTATCAAACTGCAAAAGCAAATAACATCAGTGCTGACCCTCTTTTTGCTGCGCTGTACACTGCACTGATAGGAAAGGAGAAAGGGCCCAGGGCGGGAAAGCTCATAGCCTCTATTGGTATAGCAAAAGTCAAGGAAATGCTCGAATATTCAATAAGCTAAACTTTCCGTTATGGCGCTATTTAGCTCAAAACCTGACATGAATACCTAGGGCATTCGCCAAACCTCGTTGTGGTTGAAGCTTATTGTGCAGTAAATATACGCTTTTATGATGAGAAATACTTAACTCTACGCGATGTTCGTTGCGCTGAAGTGCCAACTATGGATTTAAAGTATGGGGTATGCGGGCAAGAAATCTGACTGCCTTTTAAGGCGGAGATGAATTGACTCCACAGCGTGAGACAAACAAATATCTTTTCCTCCAGAAAAATATCAGTGGCAGCAGTGCCGCGGTCATTACGCGGCCGGACACTACCACCGAAGGAACCAATATAAATGGCGTGAGCTTTGAGTCGAAATCTGTGCACGGTGTCGGGCAACTTGTTTTCCACCTTGAGTGGTGCCCGAAGTATCGGTACAATATGTTGAGGCAGGAAAGATTTAAGGATTTTCTTGCCACGATCTTGGAAGAGGAGTCAACGAAACTTCGTTGCCGAATTATCGAGATGGGAATAGAAGACGACCATGTCCACCTTGTTATTGCAACGAGACAATCAATTTCCATCAGCGAACTGCTCCAACATCTGAAAGGCAAGAGTTCGTACAAACTATTTCGATACGAACCAAAGTTCAGGCTTCGATATCCAAAGGGAAGTTTCTGGAGCCCAGAAAAATTTTACAGGAGTGTCGGCGATGTGGACTTAGAAACAGTAAGGAACTATGTCAGAAAACAGGACCATAGGCAGAGGACACTTGCAATGTAACTGCACTGCAAGCGAGGGCGTCAGAATCCGCACCCTTTAGGGTTTGCGGAGGGACGCCCGAGCTGCCTAGGGTTCATAAGGGGCGAAGCCCCTTATCTCAAGCCTCCCAAAATAACGGACTTTTCCAAAACGTTGGCACAGACCTATCTGCATTTATATATGAGACTTTGTAACTCAAATATTGTGATAAAATGGCAGTTGCAGTGAAAACAAAGTTGAAATTTACAGAGTTTCAGGTAGGGAATCTTACTGTAGGCGTGGTCAGGACGGATGCAGACCATGCTGCCTCCATGAGGGCGCTTAGGGAAAACGGATACGAACCAATGACTACACACCAGCAGGTTCTTACTTCAATAGATGGAAACGAAGGCCTTAAAGGAAGTCTGAAGGGGACGTGGTTCCACACAGACATTGATCCAAGATCGATTGGTAGCAGAGATGGATTGAGAGGATTTACTGAGAAAGGAAAGTTTACCGAACCAGGTTCTGATATTGAAAGAAATGTTCGTGTCTGGTCAGGAAGCAACCCTGTCCGGGTCTTCGTCAGGTCGGACTACTACGCTCGTCTCAGCAGCAGGCGATACTACCTCTACGCGAACCTCAGGCCTGGTCTTGTTGCGCCGGTGGTGCTTGGCATCAAGCAAGTAGGGCAGCCAAGCCAAGCTCAAGCTGGCGTCCTAGAAGCAGCACAAGCTTCAAAACAGTTGCAAACAGCAGTACAGAACGTAGCAAGAAGCTTAGGTCCTGCCGAAGAGGTAGTCTCAAGAATTGAAGAGTCTGGCTTGATGAGAAATGCGGACTTCAGGAAGCTTAAGGCTCTAGTAAGAGACGCAGCAAAACTTGGACAAATAAGTTAATACCTGAGAATTCCCCCAACCTCGTTTGTGGTTGAAGCCTAATTCTACATCAAATATACGTTTTTCTTGAGAAAAAGTAGCGACGCGACGTGATGTTCGTCGCGCCGAAGTATCAACGATGAGTCTAACTCATGCAAAAAATATAAAGGAATTGGACTTGGTGTACAATTTTCAGCACATTGTGCCTGTATCAAAGTACCGATTCAAAGTCTTCAGAAATCCAAGGACGCAGAAAGTTGTTGCAGATGCATTCAGAGAAGTGGAAATACAATTCGGCATCAAGATAAAGGAATTTGCCTTCGGGGACGATTATGCACACATTCACATGGAAGTTAACGTACCCAGAAATCTTTCGATGCAGCAGGTGGAACAGATTTTGAAATCACACTCTGCCTCTAAAGTATTCAAAGAAATGCCAAATTTCATTAAAAGATATCCTGACAAACATTTCTGGGGTGGTCAACCTTCAGGAACCAGCGTAGGGCCTGTGGGTGAACACGTCATACAGAATTACATCAGAATGCAGGATGTTTCTTACGAACCGTTTCTGCAACACGAAGAGCAAAGACCTCAGATGAAACTGCAATTAAACTGATGCGTAGGTCGCCTTCCGCTGGTTTTCCGCGTATGGACCCGACCATGCCGAGGGTTTATAAGGGGCCAAGCCCCCTATTTCATAATATGGTCTTTCATTAAATGAATGGTAATATGGCATCTAGGGCAATAATAATCGGAATAGTCTTGCTTATACTAATCATAATAATAGGAATTTTTGTTCTATACACTCTTGGCAATACCAAAAGTCATACGCCGCAATATTCGGGGCGTAACCAAAGTGGATACAACTCCAGCGGATACAACTCAACAGGCTACAACCGGAGCGGATACAACTCCTCAGTGACCATAGTTAAGAAAGGCGGCCCGATAAGCTAGAGCTAAGCTTCCAGATCTTTACGGCCAAACCCAACACTGACCAAAACTGAAGGCGCACATATTCTCAAAAGAACAGAATTCA
>JAGWHH010000030.1 GCA_028866935.1 Microcaldota archaeon
GCAAGAAGATAGACGTAGATATCGATGGAATCGCAAAGACCGAGCAGCTTTACTACAAACTTGCAGAAGAATCAGAATCAAAAATAATCAAGACAGAAAAGAATTATGTGATACTTGACAAGACGCCGTTCTACCCCGAGGGAGGGGGACAGGAAGCAGACCATGGCACAATAAGCGGCTTCAAAGTTGAAGATGTCCAAAAGGTAGGGGATGTCATAGTTCACATAATGGCAGAAGATGTCGATGGAAAGAAGGGAATGGCTAAGGGGTCCACCGTAAAATGCGAAGTGGACAGGACTAGAAGAAGAAGACTGATGGTTCACCATACCTCTACTCACCTGATGAGCGCAGCAGCCAGAAGCGTGCTGGGCAAGCACGCATGGCAAGAGGGCACAAAGAAGGAGTTCGAGAAGGCTCACATTGACATTGCCCATTATGACCGATTGACAGATGATGAAATAAAGAAGCTTGAAAACTTTGTGAACAGCAAGGTGCTTAACGGAATAAAAGTAACAGTCAAGAACATGGATAGGAAGGAGGCTGAGACAAAATACGGGTTTGAGATATACCAGGGCCACGGCGTGCCTTCACAGACCATGCGTATGGTCATAATAGAAGACAAGAATGGCGCATTCATAGATGCAGAAGCATGCGGAGGACTTCACGTTGCTGGAATTGAGCAAGCAATAGGGACTATAAAAATAATAAACACGGAAAGGATCAGTGACGGGGTTGATAGGATAGAGTTTGCAGCAGGTGAAGCGGCAATAGACTACTTCAGGAAAGAAGACCAGATACTTAGCGAGACTGCAATGAAGCTTAATTCTGACCTTTTCAAGATACCTGAGAAAATTGAGCAGCTAAACCAAGACTACAAAGCGCTCAGGAAGCAGGCCGATGAGTATAAGCAGGCGCTTGCCAGCGAAATAGCATCATCGCTAAAGGACATAAAGGAGGTGGACAGGGAAGTCGATCTGCCTAAAGACATGATGAGAATGGTTGCTACATCTGCATCAAAGCAAAACCCCGAATCAATTGTGCTTCTTAGGAATAAGAGCGGAGAAGTTGTCTGCATAGCAGGAGATAGGTCAAAAGAAAGTGCACTGGAGTTTGCAAAGTCAAAAGCAGGCCACAGGAAATTCCTGGGAGGAGGCTCTGCAAAGTTTGCGGAAGGTAGATTGTCTTAGCGATTCCTTATGGACAGCAACTTATTGTATATGCTTATCCTTTACCCTATATTCTTCATATTTCCGGCATACTGCGCAAACGGTGCGCCTGTTGTCTTTGGTGGGGGCAAGCCTCTTGATTTCGGGGTAAAGTTCAGGGGGAAGCCGCTTCTTGGCAAGCACAAGACCATCAAAGGGCTGATATCGGGCCTCTCATCAGGAATAATAATCGGATTTGCACAGTCGCTAGTTCCAGGGTACTCGTTCATGCTTGTAATAGGGGCAGTCCAGGGTATAGGAGCAATGGCAGGAGACCTTGTTGGAAGTTTTATCAAGAGGCGTCAGGGCATGAAGGAAGGCAGCAAGGCCGGCCTTATGGATCAGTACCTATTCCTGGTATTCGCCTTTCTCTTCAGCATACCCTTTGGAAACCTTCCAAGCACATACGGTATAATTGTCATCTTCCTGCTTACCGGCATTCTGCACAAGCTTACCAATACGATTGCGCATAGATGGAGGATAAAAGACGTCCCTTGGTAGCTAAGTTGCCCTAAGAACTCTTCAGGCTGCCCCTTGACCAATTCCACAGCCACTTAATCCCGACTGCAGCTATCAATCCCACAAACAATACGCCTACTATCCCTGCAATAGGGTATTCAACTGCAAACGGCAGCACATTCAGGAATATTGCTACAAGCCCCAAAGCGCCCAGCGCAAACGTGAAGATCTTTCTCTTTATGTTGAGATCAAAAATTCTCCAGCCATCCATTCCTGGAAGTGGGAGGTAGTTCACTATTGCAATCAGGAAGTTAAGGACAAATGCCAATGCAAAGAACTGGAACAGGAAGACCAATATCGGCGAGGAGGCGGCCTTTTGCGTTATTATCTGATCTACTGCAACACCTACCTTTCCGGTTGCATTTGCTGTCAAGACAGTATTTGTCTGGTTTGTAATGATATGCACTTTTGCTCCGGGCGTATCGCCAGCCGCAGCGACCCTGAAGTCGCTTAAGGTTGAGACATTATAGCCATTCCAGTTTGTTATGATCGATCCGGGCGCAATTATCTGGTTTGCAGGCGAATTAGGGAAGACTGCAGTCACCGTGATTGCAGAATGCATTATCGAATAAAACAAGGCAAGGGTCGGAAAGAAAAAGATAACGGTGATCAGCATATTCGTTGCAACTCCAGCGGCGAAGATCCTGTTCTGCTCAGTAACGCTCAACTTGCTTACGGTCTTCTCATCAGGCTCTACAAATGCGCCTATTGGTATAATGCCGAATACAAGCAGTCCGGAGGAGATTACCTTCACTTTGGAGATCCTGCAAAGGATTCCGTGCGCAAATTCGTGCACGGACAGCACAACTATCAGTGCGAGCAGGCCCGAAATCAAGGGTATGTCAATTCCTGGCAGAATCGGGTAAACGCCGGGAACACTGCCCTGCAATGGGATGTAGTTAGGGTGCGAAGTCGTAATGGTCTCTATTGAAAGCAATACGTTCATTAAAACTGATGCTCCGCTTGCGAGAAGGGCTATCATTATGTAGGACTCAAATCCAAAAATTGCGACAAGAAGCGAGAACGGCGCAATGGCAAGGAAATTTATGTTGCCAGTGAGCGCCGAGGATGCGTCTAGCTGCACCAGGCTGTTTAATTGCGGCACATTTATTGTCAGAAGGCCGATCACAAGGAACGGGCTAAGTATCATCGTTATAAAGAAAAGGGATACGCTTCCGAAGAGAACCATCTTTCTGTCCAGCTTCTTGAAGATAAAGAATGAAAGAAGCCCGAAGCCAAGAACAAGGCCCCAGTCAGCAAGGCCATTCCAGAACCACTTTGCTCTGCTTGCAAGTGCATCTATCATTTTCAGTCCAAAGTGGCTTCTCATCATCCTTCCAAAATAGACACTTTCCTGAAGCCCTCCGGTCCTGTCCAGTGCAAATCCGCCTACTATGAAAATGAACAGGTCTACAAGGAGCTTTGTTGTAAGTGGCCAATTTGTGAATTCAGACGCATAGATCAGCAGCGCAAGGAATACTCCCAGCACGGCTAGTGCCCTTATAAGTCCTGCATCGTTGTATTTCGGTATACTCTGTTTAGCTGCTTTAACGCTAGTACTACTAAGGCTCTTAGGCATATGTCTACTTATGAAACATACAACTATAAATAATTAGGCAGCCATTACGTATATTATTAGCAGCTAAGATTTAGCTGTAGCATTGGGCCTTATATATGGAAGAGTGTGACATATGCGGAAGAAAGGCGGGTAATTTATATCTCGTAGAGATTGAAGGGGCGCAGATGGTCGCATGCGCCGAATGCTCAAAAGGCGCAAAGATAATAGACCAGTTAAGGACCACCGAGCAGGTGCAGCAGGCGCGCAGGCCGGAGAAGCAGGCAGAGGAGAGCACAATTGTCGAGAATTATGGCAAAATAATACGCGATGCTAGGGAGTCTCTTGGAATACCGATAAAGGTTCTTGCAGAAAAGCTCAATGAGACTGAGAGCGACCTAAAGAGGGTGGAGAGCCAGCACACATTGCCTCGGGACAAGCTTGCAAAGAAGCTTGAAAAGGAACTTGGAATCAAGCTAATAGTAAAAGAAGATGCAAAGACATCGCAGCGCGCATACGGGAAGGCCGATCAGGTTACCCTTGGCGATGCTGCAGTATTCAAAGACAAGAAACAAGGCGTCTAAGTGGCAGTTGATCTTGGCAAACTGATCGCACAGGTAAAGGAACCTGTAACCTTCGAGCAGCTCTCTGGAAAAGTAATAGCAATAGACGCCTACAACACGCTCTACCAGTTCCTAACGATAATACGGCAGCCTGACGGGTCTCCGCTCATTGATACAAAAGGAAGGGTCACAAGCCATCTATCCGGAATCCTTTACCGGAACATCAATCTGCTAGAATATAGGATAACCCCGGTATACGTCTTTGATGGGATTCCCCCGCTACTTAAAAGAAGGACCCTTGAGGCAAGAGCCAACAGGAGAAGGCAGGCGCAGGCGGAATGGGAGAAGGCAAAGGCGCTTGGACAGATGGAGGAAGCAAGAACTCACGCTGTTGCAAGCACGAAGATCAACGACGAAATAGTAAAAAGCGCAAAGGAGCTGCTTGGCTACATGGGCATACCATACATACAGGCCCCAAGCGAGGGAGAAGCCCAGGGCGCGCGCATGGCATCTGACGGTCTGGTCTATGCGAGTGCAAGCCAGGATTACGACTCGTTCCTGTTTGGAGCCGATGTTGTAATAAGGAATCTTACAATAAGCGGAAGGAGGAAGCTGCCAAAGAAGAACATATTCATAGAAGTAAAGCCAGAGCGCATACTTCTCAAGGACCTTCTTTCAAAGCTTGCAATAACAAGGCTACAGCTCATACATCTTGGCATGCTTATGGGCACAGACTTCAATACGGGGATAGACAAGGTCGGCCCAAAGACAGCACTGAAGATAGTAAAGGAGTACGATTCGGTAGATAAAATCGTAGAATATGTCAGGGCAAAGTACAATGCAGAGTTTGATGCAGATCCGCACGAAGTTGAAAGGCTCTTCACACATCACGAAACAAAAGGGATAAGCAGGTCAGAGTTCAGCGCACTTATAGGGGATTCAAAGCCTGATAAGGAGAAGATACTCAACTTCATGTGCATAGAGCACGGCTTCTCTGAAGACAGGGTGTCAAAAGTGGCGGATAAGCTTGCAGAGCTGCGCGCAGATAAGGGTCAAAAAGGTATTAATAAGTGGATGTAAAATAGTCTTTTGATAAATATGCAGAAAACCGTAAAGAGAAAGCACAGGAAGGTAGGTCACGGATACAGGAAAAGGGCCAAGGCAAAGCTCGTGAAGGCAGCAAGGGCAAGAATGAAAAGGAACAGAAGGATGAGAAGCTAAATAATATCCCGATACATCTTGTCATTAAATTCGTATACCGTAGTTTCGTCGCTGGCCTTTACGCCCATCTCCTTGAGGAGCGAGTCCAGGTCCCTATACTCCTTGACCCCTTTCTCAATATTGACTCCTATTATATGGTCCTTAAACTCGGAGTAAACAATAAAGTCCCGCTCCGAATCCCTGACAATTGCAACAATGCGCGAGGATACGTTGCCAAGAGCAATAAGCACGCTGCACAGCGCAACCGCCTTATCAAAGATATCCCCTGCGCCATATTTTATTGTCTGCGAAGGAGTAAGCCATATCTGAATGGGCAAAGAGATGTCCGCAATCCTGCCTTTCATGTACTGATACGCGTATCTTGCAGCATCAGGGAAGTTTTCATCATAAGTGTAAAGGGGAAAAGAGTTTTGTATCTCCCTGGCAAGCATTATTACCGATTCGTCGCTTGGAGTAACTAGCTTTGGAAGGTCCGCGATATAGAGCACCTCCTTCTCTTCTATGTACGCCTTATAGCGCATCATTATCTCAAGGTATATGTTGTTATACGCTTTGAGCGCCTCAATCTCGTCCATATTCCCCTACTATATGTCTGCAAGAAGGTTATTAGGGATTTCGTCAGAATATATCTGTTATGAAGGCAAAACTGACTCCTGACATTTGCTACCTTGCGGGCTTGGTTAGCAAGAGCAAGGGAAAAGAGAAGAGCGAAGTTGTCATAAACACCGGCATAGATGAGATAGAGCAACGATTCATCGAGATAGCTGTAAAGGAGCTTGAAATAGATCCCACCAAGATTGTAATAGAGCAATCAGAGAGCAGAAAGTACGTGAAGTTCTACCATTCAAGAGTCTCAAAGATGCTAAAGGACATAGCTGCCAGAGAAGTCTATCTATTCAAAAAGAAGGATGATCTTGCCGCAAGCTATATTGCAGGGATGTTCGACTCTGCAGGACATATCAGGGGCGCAGCGCCAACAATAAGCCCACTGACACCTACAGACGCCTTCATGCTCGAGAACCTCGGAATCCACACACGAGGCAATGAGGTCATAAACATAACCAACTTTATCTTGCTGGTAAAGGGCAGGAGCATCATCATAGATAAGAATTCTAGTAAGTTCTAGTTATCTATTGTCCCCGCTTCCCTTTATTGCCCCTCTAGACTGCCTGTCCTTGAGTTTTTCGATGTTCTTTCTTGCTACTTCGTCAAAAGATACTCCGAAGTCTTCGCACACCATTGCAAGGTACCATGCAATGTCCCCTATCTCACCAGCAATCTCTTCCTTGTCCAGAACCCTACCGTCCCTTATGGTCTTCTTGTACTTGTTGCACAGCTCCCCAACTTCACCGGCAAGTCCTATGATCGGATAAGTTATCTTTGCTGATTGCGGATATATCGCAGTCTTCTTTGCCTCGCTTTGATATTCGTCAAAATTCATCTAAGCACACCTTTAGCTACTTATTCTAGATTAATTTTATAAAGTCATTGTAGCCAATCTTGGAACGCACAGAAATGAACAGTGAGAATATAACTGGGTCAGTTGGCGGATAGTGGATCGCTTTCGCCTATCTGGCTGCTTCTTTGCAAGTTCTGCAGAAGCCTTATTTCATCTCTAGACAAGAATTTTCTGCCAATCTCAAGCATCCGCTCTCCGTCCTTATTAAGACTGATCAGAGCAGCTAAGGCGTTGTGGATGTCATCTTTAGGGACTTCTTTCCCTGCCAGTATCTGGGCTTCTGATGCCTGCAACAAATAATCAAATGCTCTATCTGCGTATCGGGCCCTTTATCTCCTCCACTTTTCCGTAAGTATCAAGCCTTTTCTTACGAAGATTAAACAACGCAGCAACCAAGCCATCCTCTCTTTGCTTAATTTCCCTTAAATGTGGCACATCGCGTCTGGTCGTTGCCATATAATCCCAAAAGGCTAGTTCTTCCCTTTTATAAAAGCATTTTCTACAACTCTCTATCGAAATCATCACATACTATAAATACTTTAGGAGCAACAGACAAGTATGAAAATTGTTTTTGTCACATCTAATAAGAATAAGGCAGCAGAGGTTAGCCACATACTTGGCATTAATCTAAAGGTGGAAAGCGCAGAACTTCCAGAACTCCAGTCACTGTCTGTTGAAGAAAACGCAAGGCATAAGGCATATGAAGCCCACAGGCTAATTGGGAAGCCAGTAATTGTAGAAGATACTGGATTATACATAAAAGGGTTTAACGGATTTCCTGGGGCCCTGATCAAGTGGTACATGAAAGGAGTTGGCTATGAGGGGATATGCAGGGCAGTAGACAGATGCACTACACGAGGTGCCTACGGGGAAACGTGCATTGCCTTCTATGATGGCAATGTACTCAAGACTTTCACAGGAAGAATACACGGAAGCATTTCAAAGCGCCAGAAAGGAAGCAACAACTTCGGCTGGGATCACATCTTCATACCAAAAGGATATTCAAAGACGTTTGCAGAAATGAGCATGGCCGAGAAATCGAAGATTTCCATGCGCGCAATTGCTGTTAAGAAGCTCAAGCTATACCTGAACAAAAACAAGTTAATCTGACCTATTGACAGTATTAAGCTATGGTACTAAGTGACTCTCTTAATGCCTCTTTAAGTTCACGTATCTCCCCTGGGCCCTCAACTCCTGCCGATATTCTTATTACCTCAGAGTCACGGTCAGGAAATACGGTTGTGCGCTTTTTCGCGAAGCTGTGCCCCTTGTCAACATAATTGTTTATCATATCATTTGCCTCAAGCACCCTAGCTATCTCGTCACGAGACCTTCCTCTAGGACCTGCAACTTTGTACGGATCCGTAGTTTGTATAAAAAATAAAGGCGTTGCACCATTAGGGAAATGCAGATTTGCATAAGTGCTGTTTGGATGTGTACTGAGGTTTGGATGCCAGACAGTGAAGACCTTGCCATCACCCTGCGCTTCCTGGCATGCCTTAGCAAGCTCTAGCGCATTCCTAGCGGTTGTCCTGTTTATTGCATCGAATTCTTCCCGAGTTTGATTTACCAACCTTCTATTCAGTGCCTTACCCTGCTCTACTGACAGGTTTCCACGCCTTGTTATTCTTTCGCCTCTAAGTGTTGTGAGCAGCTCCTCATCTTCTGTAAATACCACTCCAAACATCTCGCTATTTCTGCTATATGCTTTCATTCCGCTCTCAACTACGGCAGTTCTAAAGCCCCTCCTTCCAATGATTGAGCTTGGATGTATATTTGTCGGAGTCGCTAGGGTATTATCGAACACTATCAAAGGATCAATTTCTTTGAGTACTTTTATTGAAAAGAAAGCATCTAGGTCTACAACAGGCATGTTTGGCCCATTTGCCACAGTCTCTAGAACTATTATGTCCGGCCGATTTGCCTCTATCTTTTCTCTTAGAACTTCCATAGATGTAGTATCGTCTGTGATAAGGATCGATTTCACGCCTCTTTTTGGAAGAATACCTCCCAAGTAGCGGTTAGTTCCTGAATACTCATCATTAGAATGCAAAATTACCGTTCCCATTGTTGGTGCAGCAGACTCAACAAGATATTCAAGCGCAGTCATACCGCTAGTGTAAGTGACAATATGTTTAGGGTCTATATTTAGCAGCCTGCCAAGTTTCTGCTCGAATTCTACTATATCTACAGTTCCTTCTCCAGGATAGTTCTCAGTGGTGGGCGTAACTGGCCTCAACGCAAGCCTTGCATGGTCTGCTTCCTGAAGCGCCTTAAAGGTTGGATGGCTTGGCACCGCCTCATCGCTTCTCCTTGCTACGCTAACCAAATCCTCAGAAACTCTTGACTTTGGTCTACTTGCTGTAGTGTTCAATCCCACGGACTTCACTATATGAGAACTAGTTTGAGTCCGTTTATCTTTAATATTTTTTGTTTAAAATATTCAAATTTGAATAAATTTCAGGAAGATTTATATAGCTTCCCCGCCTGAACTCTACTGATGTCTGTGTTTCCCAATCTGAGCACAATAGCTCAAAGAAGGAGAAAGCTAGGAATGACCCAGAACGAGCTTGCCACAAAGGCGGGGCTTAGCCAATCGCTACTTACGAAGATAGAGCGCGGAAGGGTAATCCCAAACTACAACATAGCATGCAACATATTCGAGATCCTGGACGAGAATGAAAACAGCGACGAGAAGCGGCTCTCGGACATCATGCAGAAGAATGTAATCATTCTGGACAGCGCAGACAAGGCTGCCAAGGCAATAAAGCTCGCCAAAAAGCATTCACTATCACAATTCCCCATACTTGAAAAGAACAGGCTTGTAGGAGCAATAACCACTGACATGCTTATCGGGAAGCGAGGCAGCGAAGCGGTAAGGACGTTCATGAAGGAGCCATTTCCTACATTAAACTCCAACACGCCAATTAACATAGCGAAGAATCTTCTTAGGCAGTATCCTGCAATAGTTGTGCTGCACAGCGGATCTGTAGTTGGAATAGTAACTGCCGAAGACATGATATAGGCAGCAATTCAATTCAGCTAATTTTCACATACCTTTAGATCATACTGTAAAAGTTTGTCTAGTAAACCCTGGCGCCTATGCGGCTGTTGCAGGATTAACGACTCAGGGCTATTTAAGATGGGCAGGGACAAAAGGCGTTATTCGAAAAGATTTCAGACGATCCTGCAATTGCAGTTACAGCCGCACGGCACGATGACATACTTAAGATGCATGGTAAGAATGGATGGATTGTTGCAAACCAACTGGCTCTTTATCATACCTTTGCCGGATACGATCCGCTAAAAGACAACAACATGACTTTGCTTACAGACAAGAAGGGAGTGGCTGCTGCGGATATTGTAAAGAGGCAGTTTGCACTGCAATATACTGCGTTCTGGACAGAGAAATGGCAGAGATTGCACTTCTCTTAGTTAGATCCACAAAAGCAGCGCGAGGAGTGTTAGCCAGTAGCCATAGCGTCCCTTCTTATCACTACTAACGCATCCCTTAGGAGGTACAATTCAGCAAGTTCGCTCCTTGTTATGCCAAACTCATAAACTGCCAATCCTGCAGTATCATCATCCCCTCTGTTGTTGAGCGCCCTTATGCTGCTAATTACCTCCCCTTTAGTATAATTTCGGTCAATCTCGAATTCAGACTCCAGCCTTAATGCCAATAAAACGTGGCCATTCCTTATCAATTTGCCCATTCCAAGTTTAATTCCTTCCTTGAGGTCATCTACGGTCAAACCAAACTTGTCCTGCATCACACGTAAAGCCTTGAAACGATGGTTTGCAGCCAGTTCTGGCACCTTTCCAATCATCTCGCGCATTACATCATTCATCGGAAGCTCAAGTGCGACTGCCATACTGTGTGCGTCTTTAACATCTTCTACACTGCCACGGCCTGCAAGGTCTCCCACCCTCTTAACCATGACGCTCCTGAACTCTTCTGAGCGCGTATCAGTGTTCCTTGCTCGGTCCAACGCTGCTCTTACCCCATACTCCATCAACGCATTGCCTACTTCTTGAGCTTCCCTCCCTCTTTTAATCTTCCCAGGAGTAACTGCATTGATAAACGCATGCGCAGCATCAGCGGATTCAAAATGCCCGTTCATGTGCGAAGCGGCAGTAAAGTGGGGTTTTATCGTCATTATATCTTAATATAAGTAAAGATTTGCATTTAAAGGCTTAATCTACGAAAACGTTGATTCACGAAATCGGGTTTGTCTGCACGTAGTTACTTTTAAATACGGGATTGCATCAGATTTAAAAGTGAACTTCATGGGAGATTATCTTACTCTTAAGCACTACGGCAAGAGAGCAAAGGGCATGACCGACGCAGGCCTAGATCATACTATCGATGAGCGAACCAGGGAATTTAGGAGACGTTGGAAAAGTTATCCATACGAGCATTATAAAATGATAAACAGGGTAGTGACTGGCTTGGTTTTATTGAGTAGACCGTATCGCGGCATTTCAGAAGAAGCAATTAGACGATTCGAAGCAGAGGATGACTCAAAAACAAGGCGTGACATGGAAACGGTTGAAATTCACAGGCTGATGAAAGCATCTATCAGAAAAGCAAGAGATGAAAAGGGATACTCCAGTCTAATGCCAAGGCGGGTACGCGAATTTGCTGAGAGGTTATCAGATATTATCTAATGCCTTCGTACAGCGTGCATAGTTTCTCTTAATGGCCTGTTTTCTCTGCTGACCTGTCTTGTTTGCGTATCTATCGAGACCCATCTTTCGGATTTCCCATCCTTTACCCCTACAAAGGCTCCTATGGTCATCGGACCGGTATTGCTTACAAGGGCTATGGTCTTAAGTCTTCCTATTGTCTCTTGCTCCTTTTCCTCTGACCACACTGGCGGTTCTTTTGTGACAACACCCATTCTACCAAATTCTCTTGGTTGGTTCTGGTTCTTAAATCTTTATGTCATTATTATAACTGTGATAGGGTGCTTCCGGATTGGTTGTCCATAAAGCCTGCTTCCACTGAAAAGTACGGTGAGATAAAGCAGCAGATAACCTCTCTGGGCTTGCATACGGTATGCGTTGAGGCACACTGCCCAAACGCATCAGAATGCTGGGGCGCGGGAACTGCAACATTCATGATACTTGGAGATCTTTGCACAAGGGGTTGCACATTCTGCGCAGTCAGGAAGAGCGCAAAGGGTTCTGTTATTGACCTTAACGAGCCAGAGAAGCTTGCCAAGATAGTGAAGAAGTGGGGTCTAGACTACATCGTGATAACCTCCGTATGCAGAGACGACTTGCCAGATCAAGGATCAGGCCATTTTGCAAGATGCGTTACCGAAATCAAGAAAGAGAATCCAAATACCCTTGTGGAAGTACTGGTCCCAGATTTTAGAAACGATGGCGAATGCCTTAAGAGGATTGCAGAATCAAAGCCCCATGTCATAGGCCACAACCTGGAGACTGTAGAGCGTCTTACTTTGGCAGCAAGGGATCGGCGAGCCAGTTACCGACAGTCACTTGATGTCCTGAGGAATTTTAAGCAGATCGACAATTCACTGTATACAAAGTCTGCAATGATGCTGGGGATCGGAGAGCAGGAAGAGGAAGTGGTTAGAGCAATGAAGGATCTCAGGGCTTCAGGAGTAGATTTCCTTGCAATAGGCCAGTACCTCAGGCCAAGTCAACACCACATAGAGGTGAAGGAATATGTAAGGCCTGAGACATTCGAGCACTTCAGGGAGATAGGTCTTTCGCTTGGTTTCAGATATGTTGCTGCAGGCCCGTTTGTCAGGAGTTCGTACAAAGCTGGGGAATTCTTCATAAAGTCTGTGGTCAAAAGCAGCAA
>JAGWHH010000031.1 GCA_028866935.1 Microcaldota archaeon
TCATTTATTTTCATTGCAGCCTCTACTATCTCAAGGTTTTCCCCAAGTTCCTTAGCGAAATTTGAAAACGCCAGCGTATCTTTTGGCAGGCAGGAACCGCCATAACCAATTCCAGCCTTTAGGAAATAGGGCGATATTCTTTTGTCGTATCCCATCCCCCTTGCAATTACCTCGACATCCGTTCCTGGTATATGTTCAGCAAGGTTCGCTATCTCATTTATGAATGATATCTTTGTAGCAAGGAATGCATTGCTTGCATACTTTATCAGTTCTGCGTTCTCATTTGTTGTCTTTATCACCGGAGCTCCGGTGAAAGACCATATCCTCTCGACAAGATCCAGTGCGCTCTTATTGCTGCCTCCTATCACTATCCTATCTGGATGCAAGGTATCGTCAACTGCAGTGCCCTCCTTTGTGAATTCGGGATTAGATATAATTGTCAGACCTGTTTTCTGTGCAAACTCAGCAGCAGTACCTGGCAACACTGTGCTCTTAACCACAAGAACCACATCCCTGTCTATCCTTGCCATGTCCTTTGATGCTGCCATAACATAGCTCAGGTCCGCCTTTCCATTTTTTGTTGGTGTAGGAACTGAAAGGAAGACGGCTTCGCAACCGTTAAGTTTATTGTAGTCAAGCGAGAAAGTCATACGTTTCAGGTTCTTCTTAAGCAGGGGCTTCAGGTCCGGCTCATATATTACTGGGTCCCCGCTCTCAAGCCTTTTTATCTTGTTAGGATCAATGTCTACACACACAATTTCATTCTTGTTTTCTGCAAGTGCAGCCGCTGTGACTATACCAACGTATCCTAAGCCTACCACTCCTATTTTCATTGCATCATCTATCCTTCAGCCACCTAACTGTCATTTCGAGCCCGCTCTCAAGCCCCGTCCTCGGTGTCCAACCAAGTACCTCTTTAGCCTTAGTGGAATCCGCAGACCTCCTTTTCGGATCCTCAGCCCTCGGTTCCATATGGACTATCCTGGATCTACTATCAGTTATGCTTATTATCTTCTTTGCAAGGTCAAGTACGGTTATTTCATCCTTTGCCCCTATATTAAGCACTTCGCCTTTCGCATCGGGCACTTTCAGGAACTTCCATGTTGCTTCAATCCAGTCCGTGTAATAGAGATAAGATCTAGTCTGCTTTCCATCGCCATGCACTGTAAGCGGCTTTCCATTTAAGGCCTGATCTATGAATCTTGGTATGACTCTGCCGTAAAAGCCGTCTTCCCTTATCCTAGGTCCGTAAACATTGAATGGGCGCTGTATCCTCACGTCAAGGTCAAACTGCCTCTCGTATGCCTTTATTAGTGCCTCGGAGAATCTCTTGCTCTCGTCATAGCAGCTTCTCACCCCATTTGGGTTTACATAGCCAAAATAATCCTCGGGGATCGGCAAGACCTTCGGATCTCCGTAGACTTCGGAGGTGGAGGTATACATGAAGATACTCTTTCCCATGCGTGCTATCTCAAGCATCCTTCTCGTTCCTATATCATTTGAATCTATAGTTGACAATGGGTTTTGCATGTAGTCTTCTGGGCTCGGTCTTGCCGCAAGATGCACTACATAATCAAACTTTTCAGACGTTTGGAAATCTTCTATAGATTTCTTGATGAATGTTGCCTCTTTGGGAATCTGCCTCTTTTTCGATGTTGAGAGATCATCCACTACAGTGACATCGATCCCACCAGAAATTGCCTTGTCTACAAGATGGGAGCCAAGAAAACCATTGCCCCCCGAAATCAGCATTCTTTCCATCAAAGTACCCGAAATTGACAAATACTATTAATCGTCAAAGATATTTTAATATTAGGTCTTTGACGCGCTTTTCTGGGGTATGGTATTTAAAGAATAGACGCTGGCCCTCCCTGGCTATACTCTTCCATTCGTCGGATCCTACTACGTATTTCTCCAATTTCTGCATGAGTTCTTCAGGAGTGTCAAAAAATACTGCGGACTCGCCATCAACGAAGTCATGCGGTATGAGCAGTGGCAGTCTTTGCGACATCAGCATGGCGCCATAGCACGGTATCTCCCAATATCTATCGCAATCGAAGCCCATTCCCCTCAGTGAAATTGATGCCTTTGATGACATCAACCTCTTCAGGTACTCGCTCCTCTTCAATCCACCATTTCTAATCTCAATATTGATCCTATCATTTTCATAGGCCGCTTTGTTCAGATAGTCGTAGTACCTGTGCCTTTCAGCAAGCCTCTTGTGTACTGACATACAAAAGAATAGGTTCAAATCCCTTTTTGATGGGCCCCTCACTTCAGTAGGCTCGATTGCCAGTGGGAACGGCAGGAGTTTTGGCAAGCTTTTATTTTTTACAGCAACTGCATATGGGAGGCTCAGCCACTGAAGGCTTCTTGAAAAACTGAGCTTATTGTGTAGAGTCATGAACAAATATGCGCCATAGAAGTATCTTACTCCCCACTCTAATGCCATTGACTGAGAAATGCCACGGTAAAGTTCCCTCTTGAAATAGAATTTTATTTCCTTGTGTTTGTACACATTTCTTAGGAAGAAATCATCCTCCCCATCAACGAATATCTTTGTTGCACTGGTATTCGCATTCAATATCTGATTGAAATTCGGGTCCAGAAATGCCCTCTGCGAAAAGGCGATCAGGTCAAATCGGTCCAGATCTTCAAGTATGCCATCCGTACTGTCTATGTCATATTTTCCCCTAAGCTCCGGGTGTGGGATGAGAAAAGAAGGGTGCAAATACGAGACGACACTGCGCTCGCCCAGCAACTTCGAGAATCCCGTATAGATGTAATCTGCTTTATGCGGTCCATGTAGCAGGACTTTCATGATTTCACAATTCAATTTTAAAAACGATAGAAAATTAAGGCGGCCCAATCCTCTTTGCCATTATCATTCCTATATACATCTGGCCTCCAAGTTCTTCATTGTCTATACGGTTCGGTCCCGAATGACTAACAGCGTATCCGGACTCCTCCAATTTTTTGACCAGATTTTTGTATCCATGATGGTATTCTACCATTATCTCTTCGAAATGCCTCAATACCTCCCCTGACGCATTCAAAAATATGTCGTATTCCCCTCCCTCGCAGTCGCACTTCAGAATGCCGTTTTTTATATTGTATTTCTTGACAACAGATTCCAGACTGTATACGTTGATTTTTGAGCCACTTTGGAACGTCTTTAATGGCGTTCCACAGACGTTCTTGTACTTCTTCTCTATTTTTAATTGTCTCTCAATTCCGCATGCCGCATTAATCAGCGTTATTTTATTTCCCAATTTATTTTTTGATATGTTTTTCCTTGCGATGTCATAAGAGTACGGGTAAGGCTCAAAAGCGTAGACATGGTCTGCACCCTTCAGTGCAAAATATACGGAACTGTCTCCTATGTTCGCTCCAATGTCCAGCACCGTCTTTTTGTCCACATTTAAGCGCTTATACTCCTCCTTCCTAAACATTTCAAGCAATAGGAAGAGGGTGTTCCATAGCTGCTTTTTGTTATCGTAGTAGAAATACAGCCGCTTATTCTTGTAATTGTACAGAACATAGTTTTTGTTGTACTCTATACTGTTTATGCCTATTACAACTTCTGGGTATGTCCATATTCTGTCATAGTCCTCCCTGTTGTTGACAGTGAAAGTGGCCCCATATTTGAATCGTACTTCTATCCTATTTTTAAGACGGGCCCTGAACAGTACCAGGTCATACCAATTGTCCACATTTTTATATATGCCTGATAGATTTGAGAATATTTTCAGGCTCGATGTTACTCTATCCGCCATTTTATCAAATTCCGATATGTTATCCGGGTAGCTTGGCTTATTCATAAACAGGGCCCATTGACACAACTCACTTCCTCCAGTAATCGATAGTCATCTTTAGCCCGCTCTCGAGGTCATATTTAGGCTCCCATCCCAAAATGCGCTTTGCCTTCGAATTGTCCCCTATCAGTATCTTGGCGTCAAGGGGCCTCTTTGGAGTGGAGTTCCACACTACGTCTCCCTTAAAACCTGTCAATCTCGCTATTATGTTAGCAGTCTCTTCTGTAGTGTATCCTTTTCCCGTGCACAGCTGCACAACCTCGCCAACAGCCTTCTTATTTCCAATTGCCTTGATGTATCCGTTTACATGGTCATCGATATAAAGCCAGTCCCTCACCGTGCCCCTATCCCCAAGATATACCTTGTTCCCCCTAAGCATCTGAGTTATTGTCCTTTCTATGAAGAAATGCGAATTGTCCTTCCTGCCATATGTGTTGTAAGGCCTCATTATTGTCACAGGGAATCCATAGGCGCTGTGCATGTATCTGAGATAGATGTCTGCAGCGACTTTTGCTATCGCATACGGGCTGTTGGGCAACAACGGCGAATCCTCTTTCAGCATGTCCTTCGTCGTCTGTAGCGACATTCCGTATTCCTCGCTCGTGCCTGCGAATATAAATTGCTTGAAGTTCTTGACTTCTCTAAAGCACGCCTCAGCCAAGTTTATTGTGCCAAGGTAGTTTGCTTCTGTCACTTCCATATAATGGTCATAAGAAAACGATACCGGGCTTATCGCTGCAAGGTGCAGGACAAAATCCGGCTTAACATCCTTGATTATATGTTTTATTGCGGCGTAGTCGGTCAATGAGCCATGGTGGTTTATGATTTTTGCATCGCCTTCAAAGCTGTACCTTCCAGTAACGTATCTTTCCAGCGTATGGACTTCATACTTCTTCTCAAGGAGCTTTATTGCCAATTCCTTGCCTACGAAACCTGTAGCTCCAGTCAGCAGTATCTTTTCCACAGAAATCAAATATTAGATTGCAAGCAAATTTTATTAATGCTTTTCAACCGACTTCATCCGTTTTAATACCCTCGCAACGTACCTTTTTATTGATTTATTGACCTTTATAAGAGCCATCCCTCTCCCTCGCATGCCATATATTACAATGTCCCCACTCTTTGCAAAATGTATGCACGCAAGCGATGCCAGGTCTTCTTCACCATAGACGCGTATTGCTGCACCGTCTTTCGCCCTTGATAGCCTTTTTACAGCTTTCCACAATGATAAGCTCAGCTCGCTTCGGTTGTTCACAACCTTCACTGGCCTCCTGTAAGCTTTGCGTATGAACGGGAAATCGCCCCTGCTGCGCTCGGACATGTAGTCAAATACAGCAAGTTTGGGAATTATACCAAGTTTAAGCAGAGTGGAAACGGTAACGTCTCCTATCGCATATATCTTGTCATTGCTGCGTATATACTTCCTCAACTGTCCTGACCTTACCAATATTCCAAAAGGCGCAGATAGCTCCCTCCTTAAAATGCTGCCAATTTTAAGGTCTTTCGATATACGCACAGCTATCCAATCACCATACTCGCATAATTGGCCAGCATGTCAATTGCCATTCCGACCAAAGGTATACCACTTGAAAGCTGCTTTATCGTATTTATGTCGCCTTGATCTGCCCCTCCTAAAAGCACTGCCAAAAGCGGGTATGATACCAGAATACCTACAAATGAGATTGCGAGCAGCGGCACTCCACCTACATAATTGCCAAGAAGCACAAATACCACAGTGGGTATGAGGCTTGCCAGTACGAGCCTCGCAATCTTGTTCAGCTTTAGGTCCAGCTTATATAATTTTCTGAGCTTCACAACAAAGAGCACATCAACAAGGAAAGGTATTGCCACAAAACTCACAATAGCATAACCCAATCCTCCAAATGTAGGTATTACCAATACGAGCAGCAATAGCAGCACCGTATATATTGCGGCATTGTACCCAAGCGATAGCTTGACCTGCCCTGAGCTCAGGAAAAGAGTGTTTGCATACGTGCCTATTATTCCTACAAGCAGCCCTACGCTTGCGATTGATATGTAAAGAGGCGCAGAAGAATAATTGCTGCCGAAAAGAAGTTGTGAAAACGGTGTAGAGAAGGCAGCCATGTAAAACAAGGCCGGCGCTACAAGAAGTATTGCGAAGTATATGGTATAGCCATACATCTTGCCTATATCCTTAGAGGCTCTCTTATCTGAAAGGGCGGCAGAATAAACTGGCAATATTGCCAGGCCCACCGAGTCAAATACAAGACTCACGAATGAATTAGTCCTAGCGGCTATCCCAATGTTTCCTATTACTGCAGTTGACACAAAATAGCCAAGATAGATTAGGCCTATATTTGATGCAATGCTTCCGAATATGTTTGATATTGCAACAGGTACTGAAAATGAGAAAAGCATCTTCATGTAAGACCTGGACGGCATCTTCAAGTTGATATTGTTGTTCTTGAATACCAGATAGAGCCCAACAAAGAAGCCTAGCATGTATCCGAACACAAGTCCGTATATGGGTGCCAGTGCACCAAACCCAAGGTACGCAAGCCCAATTGCTATCACTGCCTGGAAGAATGACTGGCCAAATGCAAGTATCGCCACATCTCTCCCTCCACCAAAGCCTATCAGCGCATCATACATCGTCCCGAAAAGCATGGCAGTTATGATCCATATTGAAATTGCGTCTATAATGAAACTCATCGCAGCAGTGTGGTAGACATACTGCGAGATAAGGCTGCTCAACGCCAAAAATGCCGCCACCAAAATGGAGCCTGTTACCAGCACTATTACGAGTGCATTTGATACAAGGTGGTTGGCCTCTTCGTGGCTTTTCGACTTATTGTACTGCGCGATGAATTTCTGCAGTGCAGTTCCTGTACCAAAGTAGCCCACAGTTCCGAATATACCTGCGAATGCAGTTGCAAGAGTATAGATTCCATACTGCTCGGGTCCAAGCTTCCTGCTGACCAATATGAATGCAACTCCAACAAGAATAAGCGTGAACAGCTTACCAAAAAGCACGTAGCTCGCCATGCTCGCTGCCTTTGAGCCCAACTCCACGCTTTTTGCCATCAATATCCATTATGGTTTGGGAAGTCGTTTATTTAAGCGCTTCCAATAAGCGTCTATGCCTACAAAAAAAGGCAAAAATTATGTGGAAAACGCGTAAACTCCTACTGCCAAAGCAGGGCTTCTAATGAATTTCTTGTTGTAGGTTCCTACCAGGACATATTTGCCTGCTACGCTTACCCCTCCACCTATCGGCGAAGAGAACGTGTATTGCAATAATGTGGTTCCATTTGAAGTTGAAATGGCATAAAGGTTCCCAGCAGAATCCCCAACCAGCACCGCCCCAGGAACCACAGCAACCGAACCGAATAATTTACCATTCGTGTGGAAGTTCCATGATACTTTATCAGTGGCTAGATCCAGTGCTGCTACAGTCCCGTTGAATGGCGGGGTGTCATAGTTGCTTGCGGGAATGAATATTGTAGGATTTACATCAGAGGAATTCGGATATTCAAAGCCTCCAAGGCCTATTATCCCTCCGCTGACAGGACCGGGCCAAGCTGTGCCAATCTGGAAACTATCCAGGAGAGTTCCATTATCCCTGTTTAGGATATAATAAATACCGTTCTTATTGCCGGCTCCTATCGCATTATAGGTTATACCGTTAAATACCGCTCGAAACAGATTAGGTGTAGATCCGAAATCTTGGTCTTGCCCAATGGTCTGATTTGGATAGACCTGGTATTCCCAGTTCAATCTACCTGTTGTTGCATTCAATGATATTACACAATAACTGCATACAGCATAGCCGTTATACGAATATGAATTTCCCGTGTCAAAATATACTGCATTTAATTTCGGGTCTACTACAACAGAACTCCACACCCCGCCCCCTCCGGCGCCATTGTCTGCACCTGAAACAGTGGTATTGAAATGCCATAATATCTTCCCATTCTGCGCATTCAATGCAAATACCTGTCCAACTAGGAGCGAATTATTTTCACCCTGGTCTGTTCCATCGTTTGCAACTCCAATATAAAGCCTCCCATTATATACAACTGGAGACCCCCACACATCATCACTGCTTGACGGAAGTGTAGTGTTCCAAATGGCACTTCCACTTGCTGCCGAAAGAGCATATACTGCCGGAGGATCATAGTCTCCAGCAAAATAGACTGTATCATTATCTGCTAGGGCCGATGAGGTAATTGTGTTCCCAATATTGCGTTGCCATATAACCTTGCCGCTTGTAAGATTCGCCGCGTAGGCGTTACCTCCAGAATCTGCAAAAAAGACCTTCCCTCTCTGGACCACTGGAGTGGACGTTACGCCATAAGGTGTTGGAATAGACCAGATCAGGTTCAGTTCACCAACGTCGGACGCGTTAATCAAAGAACGGTTCTGAAACCTTGAATTATTGTAATCGTAAGTAAATGACGGCCATTGCTCATTACCCACCTGCAATCCTGTTGCATTTACCTTTATAGTTGAGCCCCCTGTGCTCCCCACTACCTTTACGGGAGAAGCCGTTTCTACAAATATACCTATAATTGCACAAACAGCAACGATTACAACTAGCGCTATAACAATCTTACTCTTCAAGGAACCTTCTTTAGTCATGGCATCAGCTCTTAGACTTCGTAAAATAGATATAAATGCACGCATTAAAATAGCTTCACAACTGCAGCATGATAAGCATGCAAAGGGCATAAATTTATCAAGATTGATGCAAAAAGAGATTAGATATAGTGTATAAGATGTGCACAATAGAGGACTATAAAATATTGAATCTGTCTAAAGATTTCGGTTGGTATAAGCTGTCCACGGAGCTCAAGGAGTGGCATAGCGTATACCTGACAGACAAGGAAACAATCCTTGACATAGGCGCAGGAGAGGGCGAAACCGCCCTTTTTTACGTTCTGCACGGGGCAAAGAAGGTCATCTGCATAGAGGGAGACAAGAAGAACTATGCAAGGCTTGTTAAGAACGCGAAGATCATCGAGAAGAAGTACAACGCCCAAATCATAACGATAAACGCGATGCTTGGCAATATAAAAATAGACATAGAGGGAGGTGAGGAAGGTATGATACTCGAGCAGCATTTCGCGGGATATTGGGAAGAGGTCGCGCACAGCAAGGGCATACCTCCTGCCACAAAAATTTACCGTCTTACAAAGGCAAAATACAGGAATAAAATACTGAGATCAAAGGAGCAGTTCTTCCTCAATTTATTAAGCAATCCTGGAAAAGGTAAGTAACCCTTTTAGTTTAGATCAGATTTGAAAGTGACAAAGTGCATAAACTCGCGATACTTTATGGCAGTGACATGAGGTATTATGGTGGCGGAGAGAAGTACATAATAGAATTCGTAAACCGGCTTCCAGAGTTTGACACTACCATATTCTCATTCAGCGGAAGCGGAACGTTTAGAATGTCCCTCAAGCAAGTCAGCGGCATGGCGAATGCGAAAATAGAGTACTATACTGCATTTCAGATTCCAGTCTTGAAGGACAAGATAATCCTTACAGCTAGCGGCCTGTCGACCATCTGGAAGGTAAAGGACTTCGATGCAGTATACTGCACTGAGAACAGCATCCTTACCGAATTGATAATGGCTGCGTTAAGCAGGGTATATGGCTTTAAGTACATACAGGGACTGCACGATTCAAATACGCTTAGGGATTCACCCATGCAACCAGGCCCGATAAGAGACTTCCTTTTTGGCATATATGGCAAGCTGAGGAACCTCGCGCTCCTATCTATACCTAACATAAGGGTTGTCAACTACTCCGATGGCGACAAGCTGCTGAAAATGGGATACAAGGGCAGGCTATACAAGATAACAGATTTCATAAACGTGAAAGCTGGCGCAGAAAAGGTGCGCATAAACCGTAAGAAGTTCACAGCGCTTTTCGTTGGCAGACTCAGCATAAACCACAAAGGGATAGACCTGCTCTCCCAGATTATAGAAAAACTGCTGGACTCTAACAAGAATATAATGTTCAGGATAATAGGATCAGGTGATGATGGCGAGGAAACGGTGAGGGCACTGGTAAAGAAGGACCCAAAGCGCATAAAATGGCTGGGATTCGTATCAGAAAAGGATCTAATAGACGAATATCTAGACGCAAGCCTGCTGCTGTTCACCTCAAGATTCGAAAGCTTTGGGCTAAGCCTTGCGGAGGGCGCAGGCTACGGGCTTCCTGCAATTGCATTCAATGTGCGCGGCCCAAATGCAATAATGGCAGATCCAAAGCAGGGCAAGCTCATAAACCCCTTCGACACTGACGAATTTGCAGCCCAGGCCTTAAACTATTACAAATTATGGTCTAACGACAAAAAAGCATATCTAAGGCTGAAGTCCGATATTTCAAGGATAGTGCTTCGCAGGTTCGGGGAGAGCACAATACTTCCCAAGCTCACTCACATGCTCCTCTCTAAGTAGCAAGCTCCCTTCCTGCAAGTATCTTCTGTGCGCGCTTTGGAAATACAAGTGAAAGGAGAACGAGCACTGCAAAACGGTCGAATTTACTGCAGTAAAATAGCATCGGCAAAGAGTAGTCCAGCAGGTACTTCAAAGTACTTAATATACCTATCCTGTTCCCATTGAGTATCTTGTTGTCTACCAGCATCCTGTATATCATTGCGTCCAAGGCCCTTAGCGCAGATGGGTTTTTTGAGTTGTTCAGCATCTCTTTCATCTGTGGATAGCTTAGTGTAGTGTACCTTGTTATCTGCTCATTCATCTTTTCTACAGTCTTGAAGGATGAGGTGCTTGCACCGTGTATTCTGTATTTTGTCAAGACTTTAGAGCTGCAGAGCGCCTGTCCTCCGGAGCCCATCACTGCGCAAACGGTAAAAGTATCCTGCATTTCCGGTATCTTCTTGAGCCACTTAAGGTTATCTGCCAATATCGGCTTCTTTATCGCCATGCTGGACATGTTGAAGCTGCTCAGCAGAAGGAGCCTAAACATTCCCGACCTGTCCATCTTACCAATGAACCTGTCTTTTGTTCGAAGCGCATTTGATGGCAGGTTTACGTTTTCTGCATCATTCCCATGCGCGTCTATGTACTTTCTGCTATTGTAGTAATAAACAAGGTATGGATTTTTCGTGAAGCTCTCGTAAACCGCGCTGAGTTTTCCTCGTTCAAACTGGTCATCATCCTCAAGGAATGCTATCACTTCACCCTTCGCTGCTTTTACTGCTTCGTAAAGAAACTCGCCGCTTGACCCGTCCGGCTTATAGAGGAGCTTTATTCCCTCCTTTTTCCATCCCTTGTCGTAATCAGTCTTGAAGTTCTTCATGATTATTATTTCATAGAGACTCCTGTCCAGAGTCTGGATAAGCACAGAGTCAACAGCTCCATTCAGGAACTGCTTCCTGTTATACGCCGTCATTATTACGGATATGTATGGCTTTGGCATTCTAAGACCATACTATGGATTTTTCAAAACATTTATCGCATTTATTATTGCATCTTTTGATTTCGTGTAATTAAGCCTTACCCCGAATTCCTTCATCTTCTTATTGCTTAAGCACGTGTCAGGAACATCACCAGGCCAGCCTTGTTCAGTACCTGTGTATATTATCCTTGCCTTAGGCGCGACAGAATCTGTTACAGCGCTTGCTATGTCCCCCACACTCATCTGGTCATCTGTAGACAGGTTAAATATGTTTTCAGAGTCCTTCGAGTTTTTGTATACGTAAAGCATTGCCTCAACACAATCTTCCACATCTATGTATGACTTTTTCTGCTTCCCATTACCGAGAACCTCCAAATTCTTGCTGTCCTTTCCCAGCTTTTTTATGAAATCAACTACAATTCCGTGAGTTTCGTTCCTCCCGACTACGTTTGCAAGCCTGTATATGAAGTATTTTATGCCAAACAGGCTACCAAAAGAGCTTATTAGAGCCTCTCCGGCAAGCTTCGACGCCCCATAAAGGGATATTGGCTTAAGCGGGCCATAGCTTTCCGGGGTCGGCCTCAAGCCTGCAACTCCATAAACGACGCTCGATGAAGAGAACATGAGGTTTTTCACATCACTTTTCCTGCATGCTTCAAGGACGTTATAGGTCGCCAACGTTCCCTGTTTCAGGTCAAGGTCTGTAACCTTTGCTCCTAGTCTCACATCTGGGTTAGCTGCAAGGTGAACAACGGTATCTGGCCTGCTCTTCTGCAAGCTTTTTTCAAGTGTCTCCCTATCAAGAAGATCTGCTTTTATAAATTCAAAATTTTTGTTTTTTTTGAACGTCTTGAGAAAGTCCAGCCTGCCTGAACTCAGATTATCATAGACTACAATCTTCGCGCCTTTTTCAATGAGCAATTTTGTTATGTTGCTGCCTACAAATCCTGCTCCGCCAGTAATGAAAAATGTCTCGTTGCTAATAGCCATTCAATCACAGTTTTCTGATTTTTTAAACTTAATAATTTTATGCACCTGCAATCTTTTCATACACTTCTAATGTTTGCTCAGCCTCCTT
>JAGWHH010000032.1 GCA_028866935.1 Microcaldota archaeon
ACACAGCGGACTCATTTGGAGGCAACAAGGGAGGAGTGTCTGTAATTGCGCTTGTAACTGAGAGCCACATAGTCCTGCACACATGGAATGAATACAAGTATGCAACTCTTGATATCTACACATGCGGCGAGCATTCAGACCCGCATGCAGCATTCAAAATGATAGTGGATGCCCTCAAGCCAAAGAAGCACCAGATCTTCTACGCAAACAGAAGCAGCGATTAGCCATAACCTTGGATATGCCTATTAGAGCTTAGCTTTAGCTTGCCTTTTCTTTATTTCTTCCATCATTCGCCCTATTTTCTTGTTCTCTGCCAGCAGAGCTGCTCCGACAAATATTACGAATATTCCCAGGTAAAGCAACCCCGCGTTGTTTCCTGTGCTTGAGATAATGCTGGTTTTCAAGTAATAGACGCCTGCTGATATAATTCCCGAGGATATCCAGCCAATTCCTGAAATCAGTATCTCTTTCTTCATTTTGCCCAAACAGTAGTTAGCAAATAACAATATTAAGTTTTTATGTTGAAGTAATAGCGAAAATAATGATAGATACAATTGAAACTGCGCTTACCTTGTTCATAATGCTGATGCTTATTGCACAGCTTGTGGCATTAAGACTCAGGATACCCTACACGCTTATCCTAGTATTTATAGGCATAGTGGTAACTGCTTTTTCAACAATAGCATTGAACCTTGGCCATTCTGCGGGCTTCTTGCTTACTGCAGTGATGCTGATACAGTCACTATATAATCAACTTGTAGTAAGCGGCCTTTTCGTGGGAATGGTGGTTCCTCCTTTGATTTTTGAGGCGATGATGCATATCAAGAGGGAGGAATTAAGGAGGGTAATAAGGCCCTCTCTTGCGCTTGCAACATTTGGCGTTCTTCTCTCCACAATAGTTGCAGGTATTGTTGTATGGAAACTTGCAGGGATCTCCCTGCTTGCGGCGTTGTTGTTCGCCACGATAATCTCCCCTACAGACACCGTAACGGTGCTCCAGGTATTCAAGCACATAAAGGTTCCTTCAAGGCTCTCTACACTCATGGACCTTGAAGCTGCGTTTAATGACGCCACTGCCATCGTGCTATTCAGCATAGTACTAACCCTGTCTTCTGCAGGTTTATCACACGAGACCGTATTCAATGCTCTTGAAATTTTCCTCTACAGCTTCGTGGGTGGAGTCTTTGTAGGCATCTTGGTGGGCAGAATTGCACTGACAGTACATGCCAAAATCAATGACAAGCTCACAGAACTGACGCTTACGATTGCGGCAGTGTACGGTTCGTATGTCCTTGCCAACGCGTTGGGCGCTTCTGGGCTTATAGCGGTGGCATTCGTAGGCCTTTATTTCGGAAACAACACACTGAAAAGGGCAATAAGCAGACACGTACGTGCGTCCATAATATCATTCTGGGAGATTGCGGCATTCGTTGGAACTGCAATAGCGTTCCTTTTCATAGGATTCACAGTCAACCTGAATATTTTCTTCCAGGCAATTTCACTTATTTTAGTTGCTTACCTGTCAACAATTATTGCGCGTGCGGTGACAGTATATCCAACCTTTGCGATTTTCAGCTCTAGAGGCCTAAAGCTCCCGCTCAAGTGGGGAAATATTGCAACGCTAGGAGGCGTTAGGGGTGCAATATCGATAGCGTTGGTGGCTACTTTAGCGAATTCCGGTGCTCTCTACGGCTCTGAACTCTCAACAATAACCGCAATGGTGCTCGGAGTGGTGTTCATCTCGATAATAATACAGACGCCCATACTTTCTACATACGCAGGAAGGCTGTTCGGCAGGTATAAAACGACGCATGAAATGCAATAAGAATAATGCAGATTGCTTAGTTTTAAGAACTTATTTGAGTATAGTAAAAGTTGCGCCTCAGTAGCTCAGGGGTAGAGCGCCAGTTTTGTAAACTGGAAGTCGAGGGTTCGATTCCCTCCTGGGGCTTTTTTATTTTCTGGGCAGGATTGCGAATACGTAAATGCACACCAGCATAAGTGCGCCTGCCGACATAAAAGCAGCGCTGAACCCGTATGATACTGATATGATTCCTGAAGCTAGCGCTCCAAACAGCGTTCCTGCACCTACTACTGCGCTGTAAGTGCCAAGTGTTGCTCCCTTGTTGCTCTTCCTTATGGTGCCAAAAAAGATCAAGTAGGTTGTAGGGTAGTAGATCCCGTAGGCTATTCCTGCGCCGATGACATATAACAGCAAATTATCAATGAAAAAGAATGGCCCCTTAACGAATAGCAATGACAGCCCCATAAAAACGTACGAAGTAGCCCTTAGGAGCAGTACACCCCTTGATATTGTCCTCTTGTCAGAGTTCTCAGTAAGCTTTCCGTAGTAGTAGAAGATCACTCCTTGTATGGAAATTGAGGCAAGATATATGAAGAAGATGCTTGCCTCGCTAAGTCCGCCTAACTTTAGCGCAACTGGATATTCAGTGTTTACCAAGGCAGTGCCAAAGAAGAATAGGAATGAGATTACATAGAATATTTTTACGAACCTTCTTTCTGGGCCTATTATCTTCTTGAAGCTGAAAAGCCTGCTTATGCTCTTGAAGTGCTCCTTGCTAGGTATGCTCATTATGAAGTTCGGAAGAGCCACAAGGTCGTATACCAGCGAGAAGAACTTGTTTGATACGCTGCTTATTGCGGCCCTTATCCTAAATGGAGGCTCCTTTATCAGTTTCTGCGCGATTATTGCCGAGAGAAGCGAGGGTATGGTAAGCACTAGGATGAGCATCCTCAGGCCAAATACCCCTGCCCATAGCCACGCAACTGCAAGTCCTATAGATGTTCCCAGATTCATAAGCATCTGCAGAAATGCAAAGTTGTTTGCCCATTTGCTTTCCCTTGCCTTCTCTATGACAAGAAGGTTCATAGGCACTGCCGAAGCCGCGCTTGCGAATGCTATTGCGGTGTATATTGTTATGATTCCGATTGGGTTCTTTATGAAGAATAGGCTTGCAAGCAGCAGCGTCGTGGCCAGGTATGACATTACAATTAATGTCTTTCTGCGGTTGTAGTAATCTGCAATGTAACCCCAGAAGATGACTGCAGGTATGGTTATTGCACTGGCAAGCGTTATTGCATAAGAGACATCCAGTACCGAGCCGCCTATGCTTATCAGGTATAGTGGGATCAGCGTTGCTAGGGGCCCTGTTGTGATATACGCAGGCAGTATTCCCGCCATCCATTTATTGCTGTTGTTTTTGCCCAAGCCGAGCATTTACTAACCTTTTTTTCTTTACTTTTAGTCTTTACCCTTGCGAATTATTGCAATGCCCAGGCTTGCAAGCTTATAACCTATGCTTGCAAAGAGGCCTAGAAGGAGTATGGCGATTATGAAGCTGAAGTCCTGCTGTATTGGTATCTGTGAGACCATCTGAGAGGCAATTGCTGAGAGCATGCTTGCCTCTATCTGCTTTGGCGAACTCAAATTCGACACGTTTATTTGGGGCTCTGGATGGGGCGTTTGCGCTATAAGATTAGCGAATAGGTTTCCGGTGACTGCCTGGTCGTATAAGCTGTACGCTTCATAGAGGGTAAATAGCAGTATGATGACGCCCAGTATTAGGAGTGCGCGGCCTATACCCTTGTTGTCGTTAGATGCCATAGCTTCCATTTTAAAGCGCAGCATAAACTTATTATATTTTGTCTTGCGAACCCAACTCCCCTGTAGATTTAAATATCACAATATCCCACCTATTTAGGTATATGCCGGGTTCCTTGCTAGTTGCCCGGTAGACGGTGCAAATTATGGAAACTTCGCAGATAATTATAATAGCCGTAGTGATCTTGGTAGTGCTGGCTCTGATAGTCTTCTGGCCGTTCGGAAAGAGCCCCACGAAATCAAGCAATACATACGTACCTGCTCAGACGAACGTGTCTGGGCCTAGTGCCCCGGCATCGGTCTCGTTTTATGCAGTTAATGTGCAATATGTATACAGCGGCCCGCCGAACAAAAATGGCGTTTCTTGCAATTATAATTCATATACGTATGTAGACGGCCAAAGCGCTACCTTAAACGGAACGCAGCCATTTAACCTTCAGTACGCAATATCCAGCAGCCAGTGCCCTATGACAATAGTCAGCGCAAATGTAAGTACCCCTGGATTCCAGATGAATTCGGTTGTGCCAGATCTGCCTTTCACCCTGCCTCCAAATTCAAACGCCCAATTCCAGTTCAATATGCGGGCTCCGGCAACAGACTTCTATGGCCCTCTTACGATATCCATACATTATAATTAGTCACTTGGCGGATCCTACTGCTATTGGCCTGAATTCTTTTCTTATATCTATATTCCTTATGGGCAGATTCCCGTAAACGACTTCCCTTATCTTTGCGTAAGATATTTCCACGTCCGCAGCCTTGAAGATCTCTTTGTGGGCAAGTACAGCGCCGGTTATTGCTGTCTCCTCGTCCCTAAAGCAGCCTATTCCGAATAACGAGTATGATCCGTTTGTGGTTGCTATGTACTGGAACGGGTTTATTAGCTGTGACTTTTCATCAAGCTCAGTGTAATAGCCTTTTAACTTGGTGTAGGAATCGGCTATGTCAGGGCAAAACCTGTAATTAATGAAGAATGCAATGTTGTATTGGTACGCAGGAGGCTTTGAGAGTATTGCAGTGTATTTCTTGATTATCTCCGACCTGAGAAGCCTCTTCGTGCGCTTCCTTACTGTATCGACGTTTTCTCCTGCCTTTTTTGAGAGAGCGGAATCGGAAAGCTTCGACTCGTTATTCAATAACAGAAGCAGTTTCTTGTCTAGATCATCTATTGTGCCGAACTGCTTCATTTTTGATTCTGAAAGGTCAGCATCCGGAATAGGCATGAAGCCCATATGAACAAAGTCTATTATCGAAGGCCTTGCCAGTGGCCCGTAATCATAAAGCTTGCTAAATGTCAGGAATGCCCACCGAGTATATTCCCCAACAGAATCAGTAACCATGTGGATAAGAAGGTCGAAGTCGCCTTCGGTAATTGCCACAAAGGAGACATATTTTGAATTCTTGAACATCGCCCTTATAACTGAATCCTTTGGCTTTACCCTGAATTTGACTGTGATGATTTGGTTGCGTATAGGCACATAGGGATCGTCGCCAAACTGTAAAGTGTATTTTAAGCCGAACTCCTGTTCGAGGAGCTTTATGTTGTCTATTGCAGCATTCCTGGAGCACTTGAGTTTCTTGGCCAGGTCAGTTATGGAAATGCGTGAGTTCTCACTTAGTTCCCTTAGTAATGCCTTCTTAATTTGGCCATGCTCGGACAATACCTTACCCCCTAATCTGAATTAATCAGCCTGATTAATAAGGGTTATGTCTTAGTTTTCTTTCGGGAAAGTTTTGCGCGCTTGCGAAGAACATCAAAAGACATATGCAAGTTATTCTCTTAGTGAAGTCTTGGTAGAACTCTGAAGAGGAATGCGCAAAGGATCATGAGAAGGCCCGCTATTGCGAATGTGATCATGTATCCGTGAGTCACAACAAGGGCGCCTGACAACAATGCGCCGCCGAAAGTACCGACACCTGCCAGGCTGCCGTAGATCCCTACGGTGCTGCCCCTTGTCTTACCAGTTATTGTGTCAAAGAAGATAGCGTATGAGATAGTATAGTATATTGCGTAGGCGACTCCTGAAGCAAGGCAGTAGAAGAGCAGGTTTCCTAGGTTAAAAATTACCCCGAAAACAGGCAGGAACATTGTACCGATCATCAGGTACGACGCGCCCCTGAGGAGTAGAGATCCGTATGCGATAAACCTTCTGCTGCTGCCTTTTGCAAAATAGTTATAGTAATGGAAGACCAATGTCTGTACGATCATGCCCATAAGTATTACAAAGAAGATGTAGGACTGGCTAAGACCGTACATGCGCAGGCTTACAGGATAGGCGGTACTGAATATGCTGGTGCCAAGGTAGAATACGAATGTTATCAGATAAAATGTTATCAGGAAATTACGTTCAGTGCCCTTTATCCCCTTGAACCTGAATATGTTCTTTATGTTTCCAGTGTGAGGTATTCTGATCATTAATGAAGGCACTGTAACAAGTCTGCTGATGAACGAGTTTATTCCGTTAGTAAATGGCTCGCGCTTCGGAATCGGTCTCTTCGGCTCTTTTATCAGCCTTAATGCAAGGATAAACGAGATAAATGAGAATGCTGATAGAATCAGGATGAGGTTTTCTAACGTCGAAATGCCTGTAATCAACGACGCTATAACTAACCCTATTGTGATTCCGCCGCTAGCCATCATCTGGAGATTCGAGAACTTGTTCGTCCACTTGTTCTGTGTGCTGGTTTCCATTACAAGGAGGTTTAGCGGAGTTGCTGATGCTGAGGTGACGAAAGACAATGCACCGTAAAGCAGTATGATTTCTGGTATGTTTTTAATGAAGTAGAATCCCAACACAAGGAAGGTGGCCAGGAGATAGGTAAAGAGTATCAGGGCTTTACGCTTGTTAAACAGGTCAGTTACATAGCCCCAGATAAATATCGATATTATCGATATTGCACTTGAGAGGGTGACTGCATAAGACACTTCAAGTATGCCCCCGCCAAGCTGGAGTATGTATAGTGGGATAAGGGTTGCAAGTGGTCCGTAGGAGAGGTTAGCTGGAACAGTGGGATACATCCATTTATTGCTTCCTGAACCTGAGGGTTCACTTCCTTCTTTTTTCTGCATAGCATGGTCGCTTAATATTATTCACCATATAGGGTTTTTAAGGATTTATTGCGAGAATCTGTAGCATGAAGACTATTGCGATATATGGGGAACTGGGATCCTTCACTGAGCAGGCGGCACTGAATTATTTTGGAAAGGCAAAGCTATTGCCAAATAGGTACATTTCAGAAGTTTTTGATGCAGTAGAATCCGGAAGTGCGGATTTGGGCATAGTTCCCATAGAGAATACCATAGAGGGCGCAGTCACGCAGACTTATGACCAGCTCTTAGGCCTGCGGATTAACATCGTAGCCGAGACCATCCTTAGGATAAATCATTGCCTGGTAGCAAATCCCGGAGTAAAACTAAGCAATGTTAAGAGGGTGTACTCGATACAGCAGGCTCTGGGGCAGTGCAAAGAGTATCTACAGAAACTGCGTGTGGAGACTGTGCCGTTCTACGATACTGCAGGAAGCGTGAAAACAATAAAGGAGCAGGGTATGGAGGATGCGGCAGCAGTTGCAAGCGCAAGGGCTGCTAAGATTTATGGAATGCAGATACTTGCAAAGGATATAGAAACGAACAAGCACAACTTCACTAGATTTTTGATAGTTTCCAGGAAGGGGAATTTGTCCAAAGGGGATAAGACATCGTTGGTATTCACTGTGAGGAACAATCCGGGCTCGCTTTACGATGCACTTCGCTCATTTGCAGATAGCAATATCGACTTGACATACATACAGTCACGGCCAGTAATAGGAAAACCATGGGTCTATAATTTTTATGTTGACTTCAAAGGGGACAAGAACGACAAAAACGTAAAGGATGCACTCAGGCTTCTAAAGAAATCCACAAAATCAATCAAGATACTGGGCTCCTACAAGAAGGCCCAGACCAGGAGGGTGTAATGCGGGTAGCCATAATCGGCGGATACGGAAGCATGGGAAGATGGTTCGCTGAGTTCTTCCTTAAGCACGGAGACCAGGTAGTCATATCTGGCAGGAACTACAATAAGGCAATGGCCTTGAGAAGGAAGATTGGCGTTGAGGTTGCAAAAACTAATGCGGAAGCTGCAAGGAGTGCAGACCTCGTTATAATTTCTGTAATGCCGGGCAGATTCGAGCCGGTAGTGAAGGAGATCGCCCCACAACTTACTGGGGAGCAGCGTGTAATAGACATAGCTTCGGTGAAGGAAGAGCCGGTAAGGATAATGCATAAGCACCTCAAAGGTATAACGGTACTTGGAACGCACCCCATGTTCGGACCTAGCGCAGAGCCTGAAGGACAGAATTTTGTCCTGACCCCGACAAATCCTAAAGAGAAGAGATTTGCTGGGGAATTTGGAAAGTTCCTTAAGTCAAACGGATTTAATGTTGCAGTAATAGGCCCAAAGAAGCATGATGACATGGTAGGCTTCATGCTCTCGCTTACCCATTTCGTTGGTTTTGTCACAGCAGACACTTGGAAGGAGCTAAATATAGGCAAGTTTACCGGGCTTAGCAGCACAAGCTTCAGATTTCTCAAGTCGTTTGTTGACAGCATAATGGGATCGAGCCCTGAGCTCTATTCGTACCTGCAGATGAATGTCGCAAGCGCTAGTGGCGCAGAGGAGGTATTTATCAAACAGGCCAGGGTGTGGGCGGGCCTTGCCAAGCGGAGAAAGCGGGATGAAATCATCAGAAGGATGAGAAAGTTGAACAAATACCTTAAAGAGCTTGACTCTTACATATAGGTAATGCCAAGACAACTTACGCTTGAACAGAAAAGAGCCCGAATAACTCCGCGAGGCTCAAGCCTCCTTAGACATGACACAGAAGTAAAGGGCCAGTATGAGCCCGTTATCAAAGCCATCCTACTCGAAGCTGGAATAAGGGCACACTATGAGCCGTTTATGCTTAGGCTGCCTTCAGGGATGAGATGGCTCCCTGATTTTCTTTTGGATATGGAGTTTAGAGGCAGGAAAATACTGCTTGAGCCCCATGGGCAATTTTCTGGACACAGAAGAAATACAAAGCTATCAGAAGCACTAAGGGTATACGGAGACCTGCTGTATATAGTGGATATACGCATCAACAGAAAAGTATCTACTTCTTATCGAATAACGAACTTGGCCAACAAAGTGGCCGATGAAAGATGGATCCTTCCCAAGATAGATGCCAATCCAGAATTGGATGACGTAAACAGATTGATTTGGATGGATCTTGCAAGGAAGGAGCTGAATCAGCTTATTGAAAGAGCCAATGTTGCAAATACTGGAAGTGGGCTCCGTGGAGCTTTAAGGAAGTCCGCTTAACCTGAACCTTTCACAGCGGAGCTGCGCCAAGGAAATGGCCGATGAGATATCCTGCGAATCCTGCAGTCAGACCTATTGCAACCATGCGCAGGCCGCTTATCCACAATGAGCCTACGGTTATCTTGGCTTCGTAAAATCCTACTATGAATAGAGTAATGGCACTAAGTGCTACAGACCATTCAATTCCCACAGGTATGTTGTTGGGCAGGAACAGGAAAGGTATTATTGGTATGATAGAGCCCAGCAGAGTGGCCAGGGTGACTGTTATGAAGCTTGTTGCTGCTGCATTTTTGGCAATTGGCCCTAATTTGAGCTCGTGCGCCATCATGAATTCCAGCCATGCCTTATCATTTGAGCATATCCCATCCGTCATTTCCTTAAGCTTCCTGCCTTTGTAACCCCATTCCTTGAAAACGTCTTCAACCTCTTTCCTTTCGATCTCAGGAACCTCCCTGATCTCCTTCTTTTCCTGCTCCACTTCCTTTAGATAGTGCCTTCTCCTTGCGCTTGTGGAGGTGTAGGCAACTGCGCCCATTGATATGGATTCTGCGCCAAGCGCGGCAAGAGCCGCAACTAATAGAATCTTTATATCCGAGGTCGCTGCGGAAACACCAAGTACAATGCCAAGGATGTTTACTAGGCCGTCCTGCCATCCGAGAATAAAGTCGGATAATGCTGTGGGGCCAGTGTGCTTCTCGTGAACATTGTTTGAGTTTGAGACTGCCAAAATTATGCCACTTTGTATGATAAATTAAATTTAATTGCTTGCTTATATAATATTATGTTCGGTCATCAGAACAGCGGTAATTCATACTATTATGGCAGTGACACCTACAAGCACATTAACCAGATGATAAAGCGCTCCGTACAGATGAATATCGTATCGCCATACATAGACGCTTACTATGCCAAGATAATAAGGAAGAATGCGCCAAGGGTAGAGTTCAACATAATAACCTCGTCAATAGACAAGGATGCGAAGCGCATACTCACTTCAAGAGGATCGGTTCCTCTATTGCTTGTCGGGCTGTTGCTTTCGGTAATGTTGCTTTACGTGGAATTTACTTTGGGCGTGCACGGATACCTGATAGGGATATCTGCTGTGCCACTTGTTTTTGGATTTTACAGATATAGATCAAAAAACAGCAGCGTTAGGAGGATACACCTAAAGGTGCCTAAGCAGTTTGTTCATGCAAAGATGTATGTATCGAATGATCAGGCAATACTTGGGTCAGTAAACCTGACATACAAGGGCACTCACAGGAATGTAGAGCATATCGACATAATAAGGAATGGGGATGAGGTTTACAAGATACGCGAGCAGTTCTGGGATATGTGGAGGAGATACAGTTAGCTTGTTGAAATTATCCTGCCTGAAGAGAATATTTTTGGATTAGACTCCCTTATAAGAAGAAAACTGTCGCCTTCAAGGATTGATATGGGCTTCTCAAACGTAAGAGTTGCCTTATTTCCTTCGTAGTTCTCAACTTTTACAACCACATGGGTGAAATTTGAGACGAATGTGTATCTTGATTGCGGCTCTATCTTCTCGCTTGCAAATGAACTTAACTGCAGAGTTGAAGTTGCACTCTTTGACTTTGCAGCTGGCCGAGAAAGCAGCAGGTCCCCTTTCTGTATGTCTTCTGGCTCTGCGCCCTTTAGCGCAAGGCCTACCCTGGTACCTATTCCTGCCTCCTGTATATCAACATCCTGGCTCTGAATAGACTTGACTGATACCTGCTTGCCGGAAGTTGAATGTAGACTGTCGTGGACTTTTACCTTTCCGCCCATAACTATGCCTAAAGCCACTGTCCCTATTCCTTTTACCGGGAATGCGTGATCAACGTCGATTCGAAGTTGGTTGTGCTGGTCCAAAGTTTTTACAGAGGTTATCTTTCCTAAAAGCTCCTCTCGTGATATTATCTCGTAGTTTTTAAGCATGCCGTTGCCCACGATCTTCGAGACGTCGTTTTCATTTAGCACAAGCACGCGCTTATCAAGCAGCGACGCAGCAATCAGTGCCTCCCCAAGCATCTTGTCCACTGTTTCAGTGCTTATCACAATCTGGCTTGCAAGGAGCATTGATGATGCCATTGAGTAATACCATTTCAACTCATCATTGCTTGGATATAGTGCGACTATGACATCCTGGTCTACTTTCCTATTGTAAAAAATAAGGCTCTCTTCTGAGCCCTTCTTGCCTATGAATGATGCAATCTTCTCGTTTACAGGTATTGATACTATGTAATGCATGTATTCAACTCATGTTTATCTCAAGGTCACCGGCATAGCTTGACTGAGGTGCCTTGATGAAAAGGCTTACAAGATAACTGTCCTTCTTGTCTGCAGTTATAGGCAGTTTGGGAGTTACGCTTACAAGCTCGAAAGGCCCGTTTACCTCTATGTTGCTGATTGTATCGTTTAGGCTCGCTATCTGGTAAAGCTGTATCTCTTTCTTGAAGACCTGTGACTTAAGCATCGTTGCTGCCATTCTTGATTCCTCCACATCAGTACTCTTCCCTTTATATGAGAGCCTAATCTTTCTTATATCAATAGCGATGTTGTCAATTGGCGCATTACCAAAATTTATTGTTATCGGACCATCGTATGCAACCTTTGGTGCAGCTATCTTCAGCTTGAATACCATCTTTGACATATATTCAACATCTGCAGGCAGCTTTGGGGTCACTTCGAGAAGGGCAAAGGGCTCGCTTACGGTGATATTTTTTATAGTGACCTTTGGTCCCTTCAGATTATCAGGCAAGAGGTCGCTACCCATCTTGTTCTGGAAGGGTATCTCATAATCAAACGTATCTGTGCTAACTACAAAGCCGCTCAGTGAGTGGGGATTTCCCATGAATTTTAAGTTTACGCTTGATATCGAAACCTTGGCATTGGCTTTGCTCCTCCCAAATATCTTGCTAAATACATCCAAAAGCATAGTGGCACACCGATGGCCAGAGTACGAAGAATATTATGTTTTGACAAGTTTTATATCTTTTGTTTGCGTTAATATTATGATTGTTTATGTTGGATGTTAATTCTAAGGCTCCTGATTTTAGCCTAAAAGGCTCTGACGGAAAGATGCATACGTTAAACGAGTTTGCAGGACGCTATCTCGTACTTTATTTTTACCCGCGCGATAATACCTCAGGATGCACAATGGAGGCAAAGGGATTTACTGCGCAGCTAAGTCAGATAAGAAAGCTTGGCGCAGATGTCGTCGGGGTAAGCAATGATAATTTCGAATCACACTGTGACTTT
>JAGWHH010000033.1 GCA_028866935.1 Microcaldota archaeon
GAAACCGACGACATCAAAGAGAAGAGAAACCACAAAGTATAATCAAAAGGAAAGTTTATAATTTGTCAAGTCCCTAAAATGAGCTCATCCTTTTAGTAAATATAGGCAGTTAGAAACTTGAGGCTTTTATGATTTAAAGAGTTCAGTACAGCTGCCTCTTGAGCTGATCTGCCATGTTGGTTTCTTGCGTGAAAATGTCATCCCTTACTCGTGCTATAACAGAGTCAATTCCTTTGTTTATTTCTGTGTATGACTGCACAAGTCCATCAAGCCTCGAAATGTTTTCTGAGAGCCTGATGCGCCTCTCGTCATCGCCCACCTTCCTGGCTAGATCCTTGCTTGATTTTTCAAGTCGCTTAAGCCACTTTCCATACTTTCGCATGTCCCCAAATGCCATATCTGATGCCTTAGCCAGCCGCTTATTCCAGTCTATCACATCTTCTACCGCGGCCTTGATCGCATCCCTATACTGCGGAGTGGCAACCCTTTTGTTGAATTCATCGAAGTCCTTGTTCCTTAGCTGGTTGTATTTATTCATGAGCTCATTGTATAGAGCGCTTATTACTTCTGGGCCCATCCTGTTTTCTCCCTTGGAGAATTTGCTGTCATAATCGGCCTTCTTTTTTTCATCTTTCAATACCCCGTAGGCCTCGTTTACATCCTTGGTTATCTGAGTGGCCATGGCACCCTTGTTGACATCCGGATGGTACCTTTTGATAAGCTCGATGTAGGCTTGCCTTATTGCCTTTTGGTCATTAGTATATTTTATGCCAAGGATCTCGTAGTAGTTCCTGAAGTTTATGTTGTTTGGCTCTATCCCAAACCTCTTCGCCTCACGAAGGAACTTTCGCTCGGCTTCAATGGTCTTTTCAAGAAGGCTGGCCGCGAGCTTTGTTCTCCTATTGTCATTGAACTCTCTGATTCGTTTTACGGTCTTGTCAAGTATTGACATGATTTATCTTGGAAAAGTTGGTTTAAATAACAGCACTAAGCTGGTGATAAAAAATAAAAAAGAAAGGAAAAGAAAGAAATGGTTAAACAAACAATGCTGCTGCATTGTTACCTGTCCATTCCTGATCCTATATAAGCTAGTATGAAACCTACAAGAGCAATCAGAGCCCATGTACCTGCTGCTGGTGCAACTAATGCTAGCAATGCGAAGCCGGCATAAAAGTTGGTCTTCATACTCCAATCTTTCGTCTTTATGTCGCTGTTGCCCATAAGGTCAGCTAATGTCACAAAGAAGAAAGCTATTGACGTCACTACTGCCAATCCGAATAGTATCGGATTTAAGATGTTCGCTGAGGACAACCCTGCCTGCCATAGTTGCCATACGACACCTAGGTAAGCTAGGCTTCCGACGAATCTTAGGACCCATGAGGTCCAGTTTGGTTTCTTATTTGGCATATTTTACCACAATATAATATATCAAAAATGGGCTTTTTAAAGCTAACTTTGGACTTCGTACAGTTCCATGTTTTTGGAAACTTTTCCTGTGCGGTTTTGGGAAAATAGACCCTGACACTTAGCGTAACTTCTTCTTGACTTGCCAATAGGCATTATCAAAAGACAGGTTCACTATGTCTACAAGGCCATTCAGATCTGAGAACTTGCTAAAGTTTAATGCTACAGAGACGGTGTTTGTAGATCCATTTCTTGAATATATATGAAACTGTGGCTTTTGTTGCTTTCTTATTGAGAACTCCCTGTCTATAGCAGTTTTTGCCATTGATAGTACCTTGCTTATAGGTACATCTGCAGTTATTGTTACATTCTGAACGTACTCCAGGTTATCCTGCTCCCTGAGCTTTGTGAAGGCGACATATGTACTGAATAATATAGAATTTGGTATTAGCATGGTCTGCCCATACCTGTTTTGTACAGTAGTCCATAGCATGCCCACCTTAACTACGGAGCATGTAATTTCCCCCCATACGGCTGGATTAAGCTGGCCCCACTGCCCGGTATTGATCTTTATTAGGTCCCCAGGCCTGAGGACCCTTGAAGATGATACAAAGAATCCTGACAGGATATTGGTTGCAACGGTCTGGACTGCAAGACCAATCACTACTCCGCCTATAGCACCGCCTGCAAGTGCGGTTGACAGATTAACCCCGAACGTGGTAAGTACAAGTACTATGGTGAATATGTAGAACAGTACCCTCAAGGCAACGATTACTGCGTATGCGCCGCCCGTGTCTATGCGCGGCCCGAATGAGCGCAGAATGAAGTATGCGACCATGCGGTATGCTACGTACGCGCCCATGGCAAGAAGAATCGAGTCTATCGACTCGATAATGTATTGCTTATATTGGATGCCGCTTAAGGATCCGAAATTGAGCTGGTAGATGACGTTAAGCCCAAGTACCACAAACAGCATTAAAACTACGATTCCTGCAAGGATTGTGCGTAAGACGCTCCTTAGCGCGGGATGCTCCTTATGATCTGGCATATAGAAACAGATTAAAAATGCTCTTTAAGTTTTTATAATCCTATGTTAAGCGGCTGCCATAGCATAAGAATATTAAGTAATTTGCATCTTAACGCATCAGACAGATAGCATGTTCGGATTTGATATCAAGAAGGGCGATAAGTGGATGCTGCCTGTGCTGCCTGCTTATGTCGCCAGCGGGCCTTTGGCTACGCTCATACCTCTTTATATAATAAGCATTGGAGGAGGCATACTGGATGTCTCTTATGCAATAACGCTTGCCAGTGCAGTAACGATACCCTCAGTCATCTTCTGGGGTTACATTGCAGATTACTACAACAAAAGAAAGGCGCTTATTGTAATGTCTTACCTGACGACCACACTTCTGCTTGCAAGCCTGTTTTTCATAAACACGCCTATCGGAATAATGATGGTTTATACTGCGCTTGCATTTGTAGGAGCGGCTACTGCAGCGCCAATCAATCTTCTCGTGACAGAGCATAGCAAGGGAGATAAAGCGCTTGCGCCAAGCTTCACCATGCTCCAGGTGCTATCGAACTTTGGAATATCTGTAGGACTGCTGTTTGCATGGATAATTTCCGGGTTCTTCAGTCTTAAAATCCTTATAATCGCACTTACCATACCATCGCTTGCGTCTACGATCCTTGCAACTAGGATGATTAAGGAACCTCCGCTCAGGCTGAGGATCAGGATTAACAGGATAACTGAGAGCGCATTCTCTCTCATTTATAGAGTGGTTGCCCTGCCTAACGTGATAATCAGCATTCCGAGTCAGAAAAACTTCAGATACATAAGCAACTTCTTCAGGCTTAAGACAATAATTGGGCTTAAGAGAAAGTTCATTGTAGTTTTTTATGTCATATCCTTTGTATTCTTTTTTGGCACAGCACTCTTCAATACAGAATATCCCGTAGCACTAAAGCTCGGGGGAATAACTGCATCTAACATCTTCCTGATATACCTCGCCGCAATTTCCATACAGGGAGTTGTTTTCTATTATTACGGAGCTATAACAAAGAACCGCAATTATGAGGGAAAATCAATAATAGCACTGCTGGGCAGGGGAGCCATGTTTGTTGCTGTAGGGCTCGTCTTCATTTTTGTGACAGGATTCCCATTCTTCGCAGCTAACATGCTGCTGTACATAATCGGAGTGGGAATTGCTTACGGAATATATTATCCTGCAACATACTTCCTGTTCTTCAGAACCCTGCACAAGGGCAACAGAGGCAGTGCTATAGGAACTTACAGCGCAGTAATAGGGGCAGGTACATTGCTTGGAGCGCTGGCCTCAGGAACGCTATCAGTTACATACGGATTTGCCAACATGTTCTTCATGTCAGGAGCACTGATGATTGCTTGCGCTGCGCTTTTCAAGATTCTACCGCGCAGATGACAAACAGTTTGGTTTGAGAATGCTCATATTAATGCTCATATTATTATCGCAAGCATATTAGTTAGCGTAAGACTATGAAGATCAACGATGACGTTTTTAGGGCTTATGACATAAGGGGCATCTACCCTAAGGACATAGATGAGGGATTTGCAAAACTTGCTGCAAAAGCCTACCATAAGTTCCTTGGGGGAAAGAGGATTGCCGTAAGCATGGACGTGAGGATAAGCAACAAGGCCCTTACAGATCCGTTCATAGAGGGACTTTTAGAAAGCGGCGCAGAAGTGTGGTTCATTGGAGTTGCGCCAACCCCTCTGCTCTATTTTACAGTTGCACACTATGGACTTGATGGGGGCGCAGCAGTAAGTGCCAGCCACAACCCCCCAGAATGGAACGGCTTCAAGCTGTGTGGAAAGCATGCAAAGGTCTTTGGATGGGGAGAGGGGCTCGAGAAGATAAAGGATCTGATGGTGAATGAAAAATTCAGGATCGCTGAGAGTAAAGGGAGGTTGATTGACAAACATGATGAAGTGTTTGCTGCTTATGAAAATTTCGTCATCAAAAACAACAGAATGGAAAAGAGACTTAGGATAGGAATGGACCCTGGAAACGGTGCGTGCTGCGGATTTGCAGCAAATATTCTTAGCGACGCAAAGCAGGATGTAATTGCAATAAACAACAATCCCGATGGCCATTTTCCATCAAGAAGCCCAGAGCCCAAACCGGAGACTGTAGGGGATCTCATAAAACTCGTCAAAAAGGATAGGCTGGACTTTGGGGTCGCATTCGATGGGGATGGAGATCGTGCAATTTTTGTTGATGACAAAGGAAATGTTCTTGGTGGGGATACGGTCTTGGCCCTGTTTGCAAATAATTCAATTGAGCCTGGGGATAAAGTAGTTTATGAGGTAAGCTGCTCTGATGCGGTAAAGGAAGTCGTGGAAAAAAGGCACGCAGTTCCCCTAGTATCCAAAGTCGGACACAGTTACATTGAGACTATGATGCTCGAGAGCAATGCGAGGATGGGAGGGGAGATATCCGGGCACATGTACTTTAGGGAATCGTATTATTTTGACGATGCATTCTTTGCAGCGGCAAAGATGGTTGAGCTGCTCTGCAAGAAAGATAGAAAGCTATCTGGGCTTATAGCAGAATTGCCGCAATACTACAAGAAGACCATTGAGTTTGAGATAAGCGATAGGGTGAAGTTTAAGGTCATAGATAAGGTTAGGGAAAACCTCTTGAGGTCAAGAAAGGAGCTGATAACAATAGACGGCGTTAAGCTCATTACTGATGATGGCTGGTTCATCTTGCGGGCATCTAATACGGGGCCTAAGATAAAGATGGTTGCAGAGGCTAGAACAGAAGGCCGTTTATCTGAGCTATTAAAAATAGGGAAGCGGGAGTTTGAAAATGCATACACGGAAGTAATGAAGGCATAATTATTGCATGCGCAGGGATAATAGGGCCTACAAAGCTGATGCTCGAACTAACCGAGCACTTTCTGATTTTGGGGGATGTTCATTCCCTCATTTATGAATTTCCTTACCGATTCTGGATCTGTTATCAGAGGCTTTTGTCTGGCAATTTCCTGGTATTCCCACTGTGGACCGTAGATTATGCTTAGGTCCTTTGGCGTGAAACCGGGATTTCTTCTTCTGCAGAGTTCAAGAATGTCGTTTACGAGAATGTCAGATGCGGTAGGTCCCTTAGGCTGCACCGACTCGATTATCTTCCCGCCGTCCTTCTCTCGAAGAGTCCATGAACCCCTGTAGTCAGTATTGAATTCTACTTCTGAACTTACAAAATTTAGGTCAAGGCATTGGCCTTGTTCAAATACAAACCTGATCCCCTTGGCCTCATTTTTCTGACCCTTTATGCCTATTGATATGCGAATATTTGCCTCTGCGCCTTTTGCGAAGAAGATTCCTCCTATCTTGATCCTTGAATGTATGCCCGTAGGATTAAGCGTATCATATTCAGGATTTACTACATACTGATCGGCATCTATGAACTCCATCTGGTCTGCAAGAGCGCCTTTGTAATAAACCTCAAATGGATGTATCCAATCCATGAATAGTCCGCCGTTCTTTGGCTGGAATAGCCATAGCCTCCTCCTTTTCACATCTGCAAGTTCACTCTCGAAGAATGTTGCTGATGTGGAGGTTATCTTTCCGTATTCCTTTGTAAGGCGCTTGAGAAGTTCTGGAAGTTGAAGCGTTAGTAGCTTATGTGCGTAGTGAAGATGAAGATAAACCCTGCTCTGAAGATTGTTCTCAGTTACGTAAGTAAGAATTTCATCGAATTCTTGCCTGTTTATGCCAAGCGTCTTCTCTGTTATTGTTATTTTGCCATTCTGAAGCGCTTGTATTGTCTGGGACTTGTGGAACTCGTTTGGATCCGCTATATGCACTATGTCCAGATCCTTGAAGAAGTCATCATTGATGAGCTGCTCCTTGCCTATTTCATAGTAGCTTGATTGTGGAACCCCGAGTTTTGCAAGTTGTTCCTTATGTTTGTCTATGCTGCTTGCGCTTGCTACCTTAAGCAGCCTTATCTCATTGGTCTTTGACATGCCTTCGTGTAGCCTGAAGAACCAGTGCCCGATACCGACTACACCAAGATTAGAAGTCAAGTGATCAACCCTTCTTTACGGCATGGCCCCCGAATTCCTGCCTGAGAGCTGCAAGAACCCTTTTCTGGAATTTCTTTTCAGACCTCGAGTCTATGCGTGCAAATAACGAATAGGAGATCGTGCTGAAAGGCACGTTGTTATCTATTGCTTCGCTTACGGCCCATCTGCCTTCTCCGCTGTCTTCAACATACGGAGCAATGTCCTTTAAGTGAGGGTCCTTTTCCATGGCCCTTGCTGCAAGTTCAATTAGGTAACCCCTAATTACTGAGCCATTATTCCATAGTTTGCACAGTTTTGCAAGGTCTACGTTCTTGTAAGGGCCATTCTCGATAAGTTCAAGGCCTTCTCCCAATGACTGCATCATACCGTATTCGATTGCATTATGCACCATTTTTGTGAAATGGCCTGATCCGCTCTTCCCTACATAAAGATAGCCGTTGCTTACTGAGAGGTCCCTGAATATGTTTTCTACCTTTTCGAAGACCTCTTTGTCTCCGCCAACCATAATTGACATTCCCTTCAGTGCGCCGCTGGGTCCTCCGCTGCACCCTGCATCGAGATAAGCAACTCCCTTCTTCTTCAGATTTTCATGAAGAGCTATTGAATTCTTATAAAAAGAGTTTGACCCGTCTATTATTATGTCGCCTTCATTGCAGTATTCGGAAAGCTCGTGTATTATGTTTGTAGTCGCCTCCCCAGAGGTCAGCATCACCCATATGACTTTAGGGTGATTTTGAAGGCCACCTACAAGGTCCTTTAGCGACTTTGCAGGCTTTGCTCCCATGTCCGTTACCTCTTTTAGCGGCTCTGGGCTTCTATTGTATGCAGTAACCACATACCTCTTATCAAGCATCTGCAGGCAGATGTTCTTGCCCATCTTTCCCAGCCCTACGACACCAACTTCTTTAATAGATATATAATCTCCTCTAAAATAGCGCAAGACGAGATCTCTCTCGTCTAAATAACGAATATATAATTTGCCATAAAATATATAACTGTCTTGCTTCTGGGAATTTAGCTTAGTAATGATTGCATGAATGGAGTATTGTCAGACCTTGGTGAAAGAAAAATAATACAGCTAGTAAGAGCGCAGTATGGCTACGGCTGGCCTGATGACGATGCAGCTTACATTGACATAGGAAAAGAGTACCTGCTCATCACTACAGACTCAATATCACAATCAGCACACATGCCAAAAGGCGCGAGGTGGGAGTCTGTAGGCTACTTCTTTGCTGCCCTTAACCTCAGCGACATTGCAGCAATGGGAGGAAAACCAGAATACCTCATAACTGCATTTACGCTTCCAAGAAAAATGCGTATTGATGATCTGAAAAGGCTGGAAGTGGGCATGAAAAGATGCCTTGAAAAATATGGCGTTAAACTTTTTGGTGGAGACACTAAGGAGGGAATGGAGATTAATCTTACCGGAGTCGCGATAGGCACTGTTGCAAAGAAGAACATATTGCGAAGGGATGGAGTCCGTAAAGGAGATGTGGTTTGCGTTACGGGTTCCCTAGGCAAGAATGGGGCAGGATACTATATGTGGAAAAAAACGGGCTTGAGGAGATGGGCAGAATTGCTCCTGGATATTGAACCACGTATAGATGAGGGTGTGCTAATAGCGAAGAGTGGGGCTACGGCTGCAATAGATCTATCTGATGGGCTGTTTTCTGCAATATTGCAACTCTCTAAGATAAACCGGTGTGGATTTGAGATAGACTACCCTAAAGTGCCAATTCATTACGCAGCAAAAAGTGCAGGCATCTCTACAGGCGTAAATGTTGAAGACATAGCGCTCAATTTTGGCGGGGACTACGAGCTCTTGTTCACTATCCAAAAATCCAAGTTAAATCATTTGCTAAGTGAAGCGAAAAAGAATGGAATAAGAGTAAGTGTAATAGGAAAGGTGGCTGGAAGAAAGTGCATGCTTGTAAAGGATGGGAAGAAAGTTGGGATTAGAAAGGCAGGATACGAGCACTTCAGATAGCAGCATGACGTATACTGGCAAAGGTTTTTAATGGTAATTAGGAGCAAAATAAGCGCTGATGCTATGCAAGTAATTGAGGCAAGCAGACGCAAAGTCAGCTTACTTACAGATATCAAAAGGGACGAGATCGTGGAAGTGCCTAAGGGACTATACGGGATAACCTCTAATATCTACGGAGGCATGGGAAACGTTGACTCGGCAAAGGCTTTGCTTGAGGGAGGGGTAAAAATACTCCAGTACAGGCAAAAGGATGGAAGCATAGACAAAATGATCAAGGAGGCAAAGCAGATTAGGGAATTGTGCAGGGTGCGTAGGGCGGTTTTCATAGTAAATGACCACGTAGACCTTGCGATCCAAGTGGATGCGGATGGGATTCATCTCGGCCAGAAAGACATGAAGTTTGAGGACGCCAAAAAGATAGCAGGAAGATGGCTTGAGGGGAAGATAGTTGGCATATCAGTAGGAAATGCGTCTCAGGCTGTGGCTGCTCAAAGAGAAGGCGCATCTTATCTTGGCGCTGGCTCGGTTTTTCCAAACAACACAAAGCATGATAGCGAAGTGATTGGCTTGGATGCATTAAAGGAGATCAGATCTGCAAGCACATTGCCAATATTTGCAATAGGTGGAATAAAAATGCGCCACATAAAGCTCATGAAGGAGTGCGGGATTGATGGAATTGCAGTCATATCTGACATACTCGCATACAAAGATCCTGTAGTAAGGACAAGGGAGTTCGTAAACGAATGGAGCAGCTTATAGCTTATTATATAAGAAACAATGAAAGCTGCTGAAATGTATAGGAGACCTTGAACATTGGGTGGATTGGCCCTGATAGCCCTATGAATTCCGCTACGATAAGACCCAAAACACCCAGTCAGATAAATACGCCAATCAGATCTGCAACAAGCGTAGAGGCAGTATGCGTCTTCCTCATGCAGATAATTGCATTTATTATGCTTAATATGCCAGTTAAGGCTATAAAACCGGGAAAGAGCAGCTAAGCCGGATTTGGTAATAAGATGAGACAGCAGGATCTGATCTTCCTAAATTCGGTATTCTTCGTTATAGGATTCGTTCTGGTGTTTTCCATATTTGGCGTTCTACTGCAGATCCTCGCATCAAAAGCGGCATTGGTTCTCAAGAATGACCTTACACTGGTTGGAGGTTCAGTGATAATCATTTTTGGGATAGCGCTGGTCCTCTCAACAAAATACTTCATACCGATTTTTACGCAGGAATACAAGTTCCATGTAAAACGTGCATCATTCAGCAATAGCTTTATATCTTCATTTGTATTTGGAGTGGCATTTGCAATAGGATGGACCCCGTGCGTTGGTCCGATTCTGGGTTCTATATATGCGCTTGCTCTTTCCTCTCCGGGACTGGGATTTCTTCTGCTTCTTGCGTATTCTATGGGACTAGGCATACCATTCCTCATTGTAGGGGCTTTCGTATCCAAGTTTACTGCATTCATGGCAAAAGTTAAGGGGCTGCTTAAGTACTTCAACATAGTCGGAGGCTTATTTCTGATAATAATGGGGCTTCTGGTAGTTACAGGAGAGATAGGAATGCTTTCTGTATTCCTTGTAGGCACCAATGGATACATATCCCTCAACGGGCAGCTAAACTTTCTTATAGCAATAATCGCAGGCGTACTTACATTCCTTTCGCCATGCATACTTCCGCTGGTACCAGCATACCTTTCATATATGGGAGGCGCTACGGCCCAGGTGGCTAAATCATGAAACAAAAATCAAATATCTACATTATCGTATTCGGAATCATTGCGATATTGATAGTGCTTGCTGCACTGTCCACTTTTGTTTTCAACGGGCCAGGAGCAAATTCCCCAGCATCTAACATGTCAAATGCGCCTAATCTGCAAAACTACGGGCCTGCCCCTAATATACAGGGTGCAGCCGGGTGGATAAATTCGCCTCCACTCAACATTGCGCAACTTAAAGGAAAGGTAGTGCTTATAGATTTCTGGACGTATTCATGCATAAACTGCATAAGGACCATACCTCATCTCAACGCATGGTACAGCGAGTATGGTAATAAGGGGTTAGTAATAATAGGCGTGCATACGCCCGAATTCAATTTTGAGAAGAATTATACCAACGTCTTAAATGCTGTACGGCAGTTTGGAATAAATTATCCGGTGGTGCTGGACAGCAACTACGGTACGTGGGGAGCGTACAACAATCAATATTGGCCGCAGATTATGTAATAGACAAGAACGGAAACATCAGGTATGAGAATTTCGGGGAAGGAGACTACAATCAGACTGAGAAAGTGATAAGGGAGCTTCTTGTAAATGCGAACTACACCGTGCCTGCGCAAGCAACAAATGTGAGCATGGGAGTGAACTTCTCGCAGATAGGCTCGCCTGAGATGTACTTTGGATACCAGGAGATAGAGTATGAAGGCAGAGTAAACTATTTTGGAAATTCGCAAGGACTGAGCCCTAACCATGTTGTGAATTACACTCTTCCGAATGTATCACAGATCAATACAATCTATCTTTCAGGCAAGTGGTATAATGCGCCAGACAGCATGATATCTGAAGGCAACCAGTCAGATATAATTTTGGTTTACAAAGCAGAGAAGGTAAATGTTGTTGCTTCAGGCAACGGAACCAATACAAGCCTTATAATCAAGCTGGACGGGCATAATATTAACCAGTCATACCTTGGCAGCGATGCGCGCATTGTAAATGGCTCCGCTGTAGTGAATGTCGGGACACCTGGGCTTTACAATATAGTTTCTGGACCCTCATATGGCGTCCACGAAGTAGAAATAGTTGCTAAGCCGAACTTCAGGATTTATACCTTTACGTTCGGCTAAGCGGAATTACTTTGCAGATTTTACAGCTCTATGCATTCTCTGACTATGGTTGTGCCCATATTCATCTTTGCATGTGGCGTGCTCTGTGCGATATTTATCGCTTCTTCCAGTGAATCTGCCTTTATTACAAGGTATCCACTCAGATCCGTAGTCTTTGCCTTGTAGTCCTTTATGCTTCTCTTCCTTACCGCCTTTCCGTCTCTGTTTACAGGAAGGGATCCCTCAAGCTTGCCCTGGGCTTGAAGCTGTCCTAGAAACTCCTTCCATGGTGCCACCATGGACTCTGCGTCTTTTGGATCCGTAGGCATCGGCTGTGTCTTGGTCATCATCAGCAAGAGGTATCTCTTGGTCATGTTATCACAAAATTTATGGCGCCATTAAACTTTAAAAAGACAAGCAGCTCAGCTAGCTTTTTATACGCATCGTACTTAAAAGGCACAGAAATTTAGCCCATTGCAAGCACAGCAACGAGACGGTGTCCTACGTTGACCAGGAGGAGGGATACTGGAATTTTTCCAAAAGCCATATCTATGATTTCTAGTGCAAGGCAGAATCCTGGCCACCCAGAAAACTAATCGCGTCGTATGCCAATCCATTTAACCACATATCGATAAAGTTGTGCAGAAATGGAGGCAAAGTAGTTTGCCAGAAGGCCATTATTCAGTAGTGACATTTGAGCTTAAGAAGAACGGTAAAGGCACAAAGCTGAAGTTTATATATATGGGAGTGCTTAAGAACCAGGTTAAGGGCATAGACAGCGTATGGAAGGAGTTCTATTTGGAAAAGATGAAAATAGCAGAGTAGCTTTTTGATCCGCGCGCCTTAATACGCGATTTTACAG
>JAGWHH010000034.1 GCA_028866935.1 Microcaldota archaeon
AACGTGTTGGGCCAGGAGGCTCAACACTACCACTTTTCCGACGATATTAAAGAGAGAGAAACCCCAAATTTTATATTTGATAGAAAGATTCTTAATTTGTCAACTTCCTATATGTAAGTGGAATAACATAGTGGTAATATGCCTACAAAAACAAATTCAAAGATGGAATCGAGCAAAAAGAGCATGTCTTACTGTTCCTGCTGCTGCGGGCCCGGATTCATAGCCGTGAGAATAATAGCAATGATCGTAGCTCCGCTATTTCTGATATGGTCGCTTGACACGTTGTTCTTCAGCGCTGCACCAATACAATACAACTTATTCACATGGTTCGCCGGTCTGGTGCTTATAGCACTATTCGCAGGAAAGGGGATGATGAAGCGATGGCACTTCTTTGGCGGCTGCGGGTGCGCAGGACAGTGCAGCTGCTATACGGATCAGAAGAAATGATCAGGATCATTTTCTTATTGCGAACTTGGATCTGTTGTACCTAGCCTTGGGGAAATCAGGGTCGTTCTGTACGACCTTCTCCATGCTCAGTACCTGTACCCCATGCTCCTCTGAAATATTTATTGCGGCTTCGAAACGTTCAAGCGCCTCCTCTTCTCCCTGGGCAACAACAAGCACAGATCCATCTTTCTTGTTCTCTACAAATCCGTGAATTCCGAACCTGAGTGCCACTCCCCTGACAAAATAACGATATCCAACTCCCTGCACAAATCCGTGAACTACGAAGGCAACTTTCATCAGATCTTGCCCTTAAACTCATTTTCCTCGCACCCGAAGATTACCCATTTCCCATTAGTTAATTCATGAAGGTACAAATCCGCATTTGCCACAGGTAAGGGCTTGAAGAATACTGTGCATGTAACAACCTTTTTCCCCATGTCCCTTCTAATCTTCGCAGATACCTCACCAAGCGCATCGCTAAGACGCCTACCAAGCCCCATCCCTCCTCTTTCAATGTAAACTATCAAGGCAGGCTGCCCATATTCCGACAGTATCTTTTTAGACAAAGCTTTCGAGACGCTTTTTAATGACCTGAAGCCATGCCATACAAATTTCTTGCTACTTAAGAAGTCGTCTACAAATCCCATCAATTCACTTCCTTTGCCTTCTTCCCTCAAGTTTCTCAAGCTTGCGCACATTCCTCAGGTCAAAAGCGTCTTTTCCATAAGGCTCAGAGAACCAGGCATCAAGGATCTCTTTTGCTAGAGGCTCGGAAGTCAGGCGCAGGCTCATCACAAGCACATTTGCGTGATTCCACTTTCTTGCGCCTCTTGCCTCTTTGGCATCAACGCAAAGTGCAGCCCTTATTCCAGCTACCTTATTTGCAGCAATGCTTGAACCTGTCCCAGTCCAGCAGAACAGAACGCCTTCATCGCTCTTGCCCTCTGCTACAGACCTTGCCAGTTCAACACTGGCATCGACCCACTCGGTGCCCTTCTTTGAAATCGCACCAAGCCTCACCACAGCATGCCCCTTGTCTTCAAGGTACTTTTGAACAAATTTAGTGAGATTGTTGCTCTCATCCGACGATATCGCAATCTTCATAAATCCACGCAATTAATATACTTCTTGTAAAGATTATAAATTTGATAGAATGCAAATGGTGCAAAAGAAATCATCAATACCTGTAATAGTAAAGGATACGTATGAGCAAATGTCAAAGGAGGCGCTCAGAATATTCAAAGAGCATTTTGCAAAGTCAGGTGTAATAGGCTTTGCCACAGGCGACAGTCCCAAACTGCTTTACTCCCTTATTGCCTCAGAGTGCAGGTCTGGAAAAATGTCATTCAAGGAGAAAATCTCCTTTAACTTAGATGAGTACTATCCGATAAAGCCTTTGGATCCGGAGAGTTTCAGATACTACATGGACTTGAATCTGTTCAATATAATCGACCTGCCAAAACAGAATATAAAATTTCCAGACTGCGAACTGAACGATTACTCCGCAGTTATGGATTATAAGGGTCTGTACAAGCGATACGGGCCGGTAGACCTGCAGATACTTGGCATAGGGACAAGCGGCCACATCGGATTCAACGAGCCCGGCTCTGACCTGAACTCAGAAATACGGATAGTTGATCTTACACGTGAAACCGTGAAAAGGAACGAGGCGCCGCACAGCAAGGCGCTTACAATGGGCATAAAGGAGATAATGGAATCGCGCTTTATAATGCTGATAGCATCAGGAACCGACAAGAGCAGGGCAGTCCAGATGGCAATCGAAGGCCCGGTAACTCCCGAGGTCCCCGCATCATTCCTGCAGCTGCATAAAAATGTAGTCTTCATATTGGACGATGGCGCAGCAAGGAGGCTAAGCTTATAGTTTTGCAGCGGATATTATCCTGTCGATATTCTTCTTTGCGGTTCCCGCCCTGCCGATTAAAACCCCAGAAATATCATGGTCATTTAGGTACCTGTGAACGTTTAATGGGTTAATGCTTCCTCCGTACAGGAAGGTCGCATTCTTGATTCCTGAATCTGAAAGGGCTCTCCTTGCAATTTCTATACCCTCCTTAACCTCCTTCATCCCGGGCTCTCTCGAATTAATTGTAGAGCTTATTGCCCAGACTGGCTCATATGCGAATAAAGGCCTGATACTGCTCTTGATGTCCTTCAAGATGGAAACGCCAGAACTTATCTGGTCCCTTATAACCTCCTCAGTCTCTGCGCAAAGCCTCTCGTCGAGCCGCTCACCAAAGCATATGATTGGCGTTATCTCATTACTTACGCATGCAGCTGCCTTCTTCCCAATCAGATCATTGTCTTCAGCGCTCTCCCTATACCTTGTTTCAGAATGCCCCACAAGCGAGTAACTGCACCCAAGCTTGCTTACCATATCAACGGGCACGCTTCCCGTATGCGCACCTGCGTCAATGTCCACATCCTGCGCGCACAAGCTTAGCCTTCCGTCCACCTCCCTGGCGACTTCGGAAAGTGCAAGCTGCATTGGTGCAATGACTATGTTCTTGCTGTTTTCATACCTGCTTGCCATGTGCCTGGCCAGCTCCACAGACTCCGAGATTCCAATGTACGCCTTCCAATTGAATACCAGGAGCTTTTTCCCAACCATGATAATCTATTGAAGGAAAGTATTTATTAGCAGCTAGCAAGTGTGCCGTGTTGGTGTCTGAGGCGAAGAAGAGGTTCAAATAAGGTTAAAATCCGCAGCCTATATAAGAAAGCAAACGCTCACTGCGATCGCCCATAGAATCTCAATTAAGATTTCACTAAGGGATTTGGCATGGCGCCAGCTCAAGCATCAAGATACACTGGGCTTACATGGCGATACGCGCCCAAGCCAACTAGCCCCAATGGCAGCTGCAATAGCACACCTTGATCGGCTTTTTCTTAACCAGCCTTGCTATTAAATCAGGCCGTCCATCACTCTTTTTGGATTTTGCATAGTCCATGGTTATCGTAGTTATGCCGTCCGCCTGCAGTGCAACCCTTTCTGTCAGGATTGGCTGATGGCTGTCCATGCGCTTCGCCACGCTCTTAACGTTTACCGACTGTGCGTGCATCAATAACGCCAAAGGCGCAGCTCCATGCGCTTCACTGCTGCTCTCTATGGCGCCATTCCCAAAGGCAATGCTTACTGGAGCAACGTAGTCCCAGCTTATCCGAATTGCCGGCGCCGTCTTCTTATTTTGCGCACCTGCACGGGTTTGTAGCTGCAGCGTAGGAACAACGTCTCCCTTATAGTCAGATGCAGGCTCTGCAATTGCATCCCTCTTGACTATTTGGCCTGCATCGACAATGCGATTAATCATCCGGGGTGTATGATCTGTGGCATTTCCAGCAGCCAATATCTGCCCCATCTCGCCCACTGTATTGTTTTGAGCAGTCCTCGGCCCATCATAAGCTACCTGCGCGAAGGCAGGCAGCGCCTTCTGTTCAGCAAATTGTTTTTCGGCCATATGCAGTGTAATTGCTTGGCGTCGATATTCTTGGTCAGCAGTAGCTCCAAAACCATGCCCATAATCCGCCTCGGCCAACTTGACTGCATGGCGGTGTACTGAATTATCACTATCACTGCCAACCGCGCCTTGTTTTAGCTCGTATTGCGCAGAATTTTTTGAACTTACCTGTCTGAACTCTCCAACTGGGGCAGCGTAAAGCAGCATTTTTGCAGTTCCTGCATCAACTGGTGATTTTGGGGACCTCCAAATAGCCCAAGTGGCTATCTGCTGGGCATATGATGCGGCATCCGGCCCTATCCCAGCCCCAGCCTGCAGACTCATGCTCATGTTCACTATGGGCTTAGTTGCCTCCATTCCAACATCGCCTGCAGCATTTAGCTGATACGACATTGCCTTCTGCTTATTTACGTGCGCTGCGCCGCTTGATGCAGCATCAGGCGCCCACGCGTGTCCGAGTTGAACTGCCTGGATAGCTGCAATAACTCCCGTAACCTTGCTCTCATGCGATTGATGGCCAAGCCCAAGTCCCGCAAACACCACTGTCTCAATTTTTGTGCCATCTGCAGTGCAAATGCCTTGCCTGCCTCCATCCGGCATCTGCGTAATCGCACTGCTATCATATTTAGCTTCCCTCCCTGATACTGTTCGGAAATTACTGGTCAATGCAGGTTCGCTTCCAGCGCGATTGCGCGATATCTCATTTTGCACAGCCATCGCGTTCCAACTTACAGCATCGTAATATGCGTGAAATCCCATGTAGCTCCAAGTTGATAACTTGGCAGACTGCATTCTTGCAGTGCTGATCACCTTCAGGGCCTGCTCTTTGTCCGAGGCCAATTCCACCGCAGCACTTATCAATGCCTTTTCGCTATCCAATACATATTGCGTCGTTCCATCTGCCATTCCATACGAGATTGGAAGGCCCTCGCCGCCTGCCGTTCCATAAGCCTTCTGCAGTTTGCTGTTTCCTATGCTTATAAACATGCCTCCCTGCCCTATAGCGGACCAAAATTTACTGTCTAAAGCACCATCTGCCGCAGCATATTCCGCCTGCACGCTGTGCAACTTGCGCAAGCTGCCAAAGCCATCATCCGATATAAACGCATCTCCGAATGCTGCGGCCTGCTCGAATCTAAAAAATGGCCGCATCGCCTTGGCGCCGAGTGCAGGCCAGATATGGCCTTGTCCTGATGAAACTCCCAAATCAGATGTCTGCGCGATGCCATGTGCCACGATAGAGCCTGCCAATTGCTCTGTTGCCTGCGCCTTAGTTACGCTGCCTATCGTGCTGCCCAAATTAAATGGCCTTGCTGCATTGAACCGCACCGATGCCCCAGCGTCTTTTGCCATGGCTGTGCCGGCCAGGTAGCTTATGATATCCCCTGCCGCCTGGCCCTGTTGGAATACCTTCACTCCGCGCCGATCCAGTTTTTCCCCAGCGGCCTCAGTAAGCATTCCTGCCGTGAAGATGCCACGCTCCTCCAGTTTGGTCGCTGCACTTTGCGTTATCATTCCCCCGGTGAAGAATGCGACATCACCAAGCCCATTTACCTTCATCTCCTTCCTAGTGTCAAGGACCACTCTGTGATACGAATCCCCCATAATCCCAAAACCAACTGCAACAGCGCCTTCAATTGCGGCTATCCTTGCTATCTCTTTAGGGTCTTGCAGGTCCCCTGTAAATGTGACATTGAATCCTGATGAGACAAGTTCGCGCGCTACGCCCTTGAGGCCCAGGTCATGGCCATCCTCTCCAGCCTTGGAAAGCACGATCATGGGGGCGTCCCCCCCATTCGCATTTCGCAACATCTTCCCGACCTCTCTCCATATGTCCAGCTTTCCTTTCCTGAGGTCGTCAATGAGCGCTGCGCCTGTTATACCATCATGTCCATTTGTGCAGTAGACTGCGGAAAGGTATTCTGATGCAATGGCAGGCTCAAGGCCTACAAGTCCGTTCAGGAACTCCCTGTCCGTAAGCAATTCCTCTTTCCCTGTTTGGGCAATCGCCATTGACAGCCAGCTCGATATCCGTCCATCCTCCTTTATCACCGCAATGACATCGTCACTCATGGCCCTGTCATTTACCAACCCTGCTATATTTCCCGTCTTGGCGATGGCACTTAGCCAAGCGCTCGCAGCCTCCTTTCCAAGGCTGTTTAGGAAGTTAACTGATTTATCGCTAAAAAGCCTAGCATCAGTAAGCTCACCTGCCCTCCCAGTAAGCTGGATCTCGTAGAGAAGTGACCCCGCAATATCCTTATTGAGGTTCCTTAACGAGCTCAAAAATTCATCACCGGTAAGTAAATCAAGGCTGCCTATGTGCTCTGCAGTTGCATTGATGGCAAGCAACAATTGCGCTGCAAGCAGCGGCTCCCCAATCTTATCCAGACTAGTGAGCGCAGCCTTTTGCTGATCCGCACTACCTGCCGCATTCTGGATTATATGGGCCCCAAAAACCTCAGTGAACTCTGCGGCGTGGGCGCCCATCACATCAGTCAGGCCGGGAAGCTCGCTGCCAAAGCAGCATGCTACTGAGAGTGCCTTCTGGTAACCTACAATCCTATCGCCAGCGCTGTTATCCTGGTTAAGATAACGCTCAAGCTCTTTGCCAAAAGTCTTAACCGCGCCTTCTATGTCAATCGGTCCATTAACCTTGGTCTTGGTTATATTCTTCAACAAATAGGCTAGTTTTTGCATACTTATTCCACGGAAGCAGATGAAGATACAGTATACAACATATGGTATGCTGTTTCTATATCCACCACAACCCATTGTACGCTTTCACAGCAAGCTATATAAAGTCTTCGCAAGGATTTGGGAAAAAAGAATTATTCTGTAGGATTTCGTCGTAGTTCCTTGTATTCCCTAGCAGCCTCCCTTATAACTCTACGTTCCATCCCCTGTGTCATTCTAAGATTTAGCTTTCTAAGTGGCATATTTAACATATCCGCAGCGATCCTGGCCAGATGGGGGTCATCCATAAGCACTGAACCTACCTCGGGATAGAAATTATCTCCAAGTGTACCCTCCTCTATCTTTGCCCTTGCTTGCTCTATGAGGCTGTAAAGGTCTTTCCTCAAATAGATCTGTTCAGACCTAGGCACTCCAAACAGGTCCATCACTGTCCGGGCCCTTCTGAATATCTGCACTCCGCGTTCAAACTCCCAGTCTGTTATCAGTCCGTTATCCTGGTTAGAAAGGGAATAAATGGCATTTTCTGATGCATTTGGATGGCATAGCGCCATTTCCCGCACTTCCTTATATGCTGAATAAAGGAAAAAATCCACGGCAGCGCTTGGAAGGCCAGGTCCGCGCAATAGCGAAAGCGCAGTGTGCTTATCAATATCAGGATGCCTGCCGTCCATGCCCTCAAGCAGGCTTCTGAGTCCTTTGTTTGAAATGTCATCTAATGTTGCCCTATGGCGCGCATTTTCCGGATGTAAAATGGCAGTTTTAGTCATTATTTCACGATATTCATTGAGAATATCCTCATATAAAGGCTTAACGCTTTTGAACAATTTACTACAAAGCTATTGTTATTGTGTAATGCCACCGAATTAAGCGTTTTTCGCTAGGAATTCATTTATCCCTTTCTCATCGAAATCGCAGTTAAGCCACTGGCCGCTGATTCTGGCTCCGTGCTTCTTATAGAATTTTATCGCATCAGCGTTCCAGTCAAGAACCTGCCACCGAACCCTTTTGCAGCCATTCTTCTTTGCGACACCAAACACTTTACTCAAAAGCATGCTTCCCACTTTCCTGCGCCTATATTCCGGTTTTACGTACAGGTCTTCCATGTAAAGGTTCTTTCCAACCCAGGTAGAGTAAGAGAAGAAGTACAGCGCATATCCTACTATCCCTCCATTTTCCTCTGCCACAAACAAGCCGAAAAGGCCCCTGTCTTTTTTTAGCTGCTCCGCAGAAATTTTAACCGCGCCTGGCATTTTCTCATGTTCTGCAAGCTCCTGAATCTGCTTAAATACCGCTGGGAAATCTTTCTCCACGCCTTTTCTAATCACGAGTGCCATAAAATTACCGTAAGCACTAACCAACTTTCCTTTAAAACGTATAAACCTTCATGGCGCACACTCAAACAACAAGTATCAATAATACCAACCTATTTTATAGTGTCCCTACCATAAACAAACGAATATCATGGAAGAAAATAAGTTGCCCACCGGCGAATTGCTAAATGAGCTGTTAAACAAGAAAATAGTAGTAAAGACACAAGGCGGCGAGGGCATCAAGGACATACTCCTAGTAGAAGGCAATTACACCGGGCTTTTGCTTGGCTTTGACCACCGTTTCATAAAATTGGAGTACCGCATAAGGAAGTTCCTTAACGGGGTCACAAGCGATACCAGCGATGTGATTCTGATCAACCTGGCATACGTCATAAGCATAGAAGAATTCAGACAAAGAGAAGACCAGGCAAATTAGCATCCTTCTTATCCTTCTGCCATATTCTTTGCTATTCGAATCTCTCCAACATCTCTTCAAGTACAAAATATGCACAGTTGACTAATTCCTTATAAAGCTATGTCCTCGCATTTACGTCGGGTAAGTCACAGTTTACAGAGGGCACAATTGCATATTATATCATACGCCCAAAATCTCTGAATTGCCTCGAAGACCATGTTGGCTTTTTTGGTGCTGACAACATTTTCTCTGAATTCCCTCTTGACAGCAGAGAATACTCCTTCATTCCCAGGCCACCTAATGCCATGGCCTACACTCTTCCTCCACCTTTTCTGATATCTTCGGCGTCTTTTTTCTGAATCTTTCAAATAGTGGCCATGACTTTTTCTGCCAGTTGGCAACAAACTGTTTCCTTACTTCTTTTCTTCTTGGAGGGTCCGAACCACGAGAAGAAGCATTAATGTGCACGGGTATTTTCGGTTCGATATTGCGTTTGTCTAACTCTGTAAAAGTTTCGTTAGTATCGAATTTACCGTCGCCATAGAAACTCTTAACTTTTTTACCATTTCTCTCTATTTTTCTGACGTGCCTCATTGCCACTTTAGGCTCATCCTCTCCTTCACCTTGTATGTGTGCGCTTCCATGCAGTAGTGTAGTCGTCATATTTTGGTATGAGCCCCAGTCTTGAAAGACTTCGTGCGGTGCCCTCCAATCCTCGATAATCTACAAATTGGTGCCATACTGCCTGCCATTTCATAAACGATTCGGGCAAACGGAGGCGCGCCAACCTTACTCTTATTTATCTCCTCCAATTCCTTCTGCCAATTCATCACAAAGTCAAAATCGAGGAAAAATTCACCACTGACCACATACATTTCATTTGTTTCTGCCCAATTCCGATTATCTTTGTACTTCTTTTTACCCCATCTCCCTTTCTTTTTCCTATTCTTATATAACTCTAAACTACGAGTTCTGTCCATATTTGTCGCCAAAACAAATATGCCCTAGAGGTTTTTAACCTCTGGGTAAATAGTGGAACTGCCAGAATTAGTCAACACAGCACCCAGATATGCGTTGTCCAATAATTCCACTAAATGTCAGGGGATTTTAACCCCCTGACATACATGTTCATTTGCGACAAACATGTATAGAGAACATAGAAATTGGAATTTGTATAACCATCAGTTGGTGAACAGGGGCAGAATTATTGACCTTTACTTGTCATCTGCAGTGCTGTCGAATAAAAAGGATACAGAAATTGTCAACCGTAACAAAAGAGGAAGGCCGTTCGAATACTCAAACATTGTGATATTATCTTCATACGCAATAAAGTGTGTATTTAAGTTGGCATATCGACAAACAGAGGGTTTGATTGTTGATATAACCTCTCTCATGAAGTCTTCTTTGTGCCCCAATTTCAGGACTGTTTGGTATAGGATAAAAACTCTGAAAGAATCTGGGGTGAAGTTGTTGATTAATGCTCAAAAAGTCGGAGAGAAATTAGAGGTTGCAATAGATTCGACTGGACTTAAGAATGTTAATGATGGGGAATACAGGACCAAAATGTATAGAAAAAAGAAAGACTGGACTAAATTTCACATCGTGGTAGATAAAAACACCGGAAGAATACTGAATGCAAAAATTACAAATGATAAGGCGGGGGACGGCCAGACATTCGGCAAGGTCATTAACCCTATAAAGGATAGAATTTCTGTGGTTTACGGAGATGGTGCATACGATTCCGTAAACATATGGAATTGGTGCGAAAGCAACTCTGTAGAGGGAAGAATTCCAGTAAGGATCAATGCGAATCCTAAATGGAACGGTGCGCGTCAAAGTGCCATACGCAAACAGTTTGGTTTGCCTCCAAGCCATGCGCGGAGAGGCCTTTTTGATACGGAAGGAAGGAGGAACTATTATCGCTACATATGGAAAAAGAAGTCTCATTACGGAAGTCGTTGGATTGTAGAGGCAACATTCGCCTCTTTCAAACGTATGTTTGGAGAGGCAGTGTTCTCCAAAAATTGGGAAATGAAGGAAAATGAAACGTTGATTAAGACTATTCTTTACAATCAATTACGTTTTGCAGCGACGTAAAGGTCAGGGACGGTCAATTAGAGACAAAACCCACTATTTCCGGTTATTTATTGGACAACGCACCAAAACAGGTTGATTTAAATATGAGAAAATTTGTAAGTCAATTTGTAAAGCAACAGCGATGCAGTAAAAACACATTTGCCAGCGGCATCGTGGTTGAGGCCGAAGGCAGAAATTGGAATGAGGCAGATGGAAAAGTAAATTCAGAATTTTATATTTGTTAGAAGGTTATAAAATGAACAATAGGAAAATAGATATTATTGGCGCAGGAAATAGCATAAAGAATGCTGCAGGCGAATTTCGAGATCTTGTTAGAGGTGCAGGCAATGTTGCTGCAGTTACTGCAGTAGGGCTTGTTTTAGCGGCTGGGCCAGTTGGTACTGCAATTGGATCTGCAGCGCATGAAAATTCCAATAAAGAAATGAATATATCTCATCGTTGTGAAAGCGCGATGATAAGCGAACATGGTGGCGTGTCGGCAAAAAGGGAGATAGTCTGCATTAGAGCGCCGCTTGAAGTAATTTCCAAACCAGTATATCCTGGCCAAAAAATGAGGCTGTCAATAAAGATAAGGAACGGATCCGGTGATTATTCGTTACATTGGAAATTGAACAGGCATAGTGTCGGTAAGGGTAGTGTTTACGCGTTTAGTGCGGAAAATAATTCTAACAGGGAGGTCACGGATATAGTAACAGCAAGAGTCTATGACTTGTCCAGGCACATTGTGCTAAACCCAGATATAGTTATACGGGTTCGCCCAAAGCAGCCTAAAAGTGAAGTAGACACAAGCACTAAGACCACAGTAAATAGCAGTACAGGAGTTACTGTAAACGTCACAGTGCCCGTGACAGTAGTTCCTACAACAGCATCAACCACTACCACAACTTCGGCTAGCACATCGTCGACTACCACTACGTCTACTAGCACGACATCGACCCAGTCATTTACGATACCATCCCCACAACCTGCCTCGCAATATGTTACACAGGGGCAGACGGCTACAATCACTGAGCCAGGGGCAGTGCGTAGAGGGTCTTATTCTTACGAGTGGTTTGAGACGGCCCCTAATATGAGCGGATCGAAAGTGGCCTCGGACTGCATAAACCCATTATCCAACATATGCACATTCAATACGACTACTTTAACAGTAACGGGTTCTTACGAATTCAGCGTCTTGGTGAGGAACGCAGCAGGACAGAGTGCATCGTCAAGCGCAAGCGTGGTCGTGTATCCAGCACTTTGAGTGGTTGGAATTTGGGATTAAAATAGGTGACTTGAATGTACAACTACAGTAGAGTAATAGCGACTTTTCTAGCGTTTGCATTAGTTATGGCGCATCCGATTTCTGCTTGGTACACAAGCGCTACGCCTACAACCATATACGTGTACCAAACAACATACTTCCCAAACAACTCACTTTTACAAAATCCCGGACCTGACTTCAGCCAAAATGCCTCTTATTACACCTATCAGTGGCTATACGGCACAACTCCTTCAAACATAACTGAGGATATTCCAAACTGCGGAGCCTTTAGTACAGAAGGCAGATATATTCCAGGAAACGGCCCTATTTATTGTAGAGCCACAAGCACATGGACAGGAACATATTATATCAGGC
>JAGWHH010000035.1 GCA_028866935.1 Microcaldota archaeon
AGGCAGGCAATGTACAAAACAGTTCAAAGCGCAAAAGCCGGAAAGGACGAAGACGAGCTAATAGAAAAGAGAAGGGAGGAGGCGGAGGTGAAGGCGCGCGAAGAGGCATTCAGAGAAAGGGCAACAGCTGCAGGCAAAATCGCAGGAGTTGCAAACAAAGCGCAGAGCGGACCAGAAGAATTGGCCAAGAGGTTTGCCCAAAATGCAAATGACAGTGAAATAGGCGAATACCTAAACAGCAAAGACGCAAATCTCGTAGATGCGGCTCTGGAAAGCAAGACGCTTACCTATCCAAAACCAGCCCGCGATCACCTCGATAGGCTGCTTGATCTGGCATCAGACGATGACCCAAACAACATCAAGAGGGCCCACAGGGCCATAGACTTGATAACTCTTCACCTAAAGAAAGGCACATTTGATGCGCAGGAAGATGAGGAGATACGCAGAAGGATTGGGGACAAGCTCAAGTTCGGCGAAAGGTTCGGGGACAAATACGCTGGCAAAAAGTAGCCCATAGCTACCACAATCCACGAATATCAACATATAAAAGCGTATTTGCAATAATATCTGTGTAGGCAACCTGTTCACAGCGTGGTATTTTTGGATAGCCGTAATGAGCGCGTATATTTGGTCATCGTGGCAGGCATCGGTGTGGTTTTAGCTGTCATCCTGCAATTTATACCGCCATACTATTCATACCTGAGCGTTATAGTTGCTGCAATCGCCCTCATCTTCGCAATCTTAGCATTTGCACTAAAGGACTACTTCTTTCTCATCGAACCCATTTCACATATGAAAGGCAAGACCCTAACTATTAACACTAACGATCCATTTTACATCGCAGCTAACGGCAAATGCATAGTTGTAAGGTCCGAAGGCAACGCCTATGCAACCTCTTTCATAAAGATACCTCTTTACAAATCCTCAACCGAGATGACTGATGATGAAAAATTCAACTTTGCAAGCCTCTTCTCCAGGATGATCTCTTTAAGCGCAATACCTATGAGGGTCTCATCGCAATTGAACGTAGTAAACAAAGATGAATACATAAAGGTCATTACTGAAAAGATGGGCGCTGTTGAAGACAGATACAACGCAATGGCAAACGACCCAAATGCAGACAGGAAGGCTGCAGAAAGGGTAAAGGGAGAAGTCAACATGTGGCATAACCTTCTTGACAACGTCACAAAAGCAAACTCGCAGTCACAGGTTGCGTATGCAACTGTGACCTCGGCAGGAACCACCGAGGACGAAGCAGTTACTCTTGCATCAATAAATGCAGAACAGCTTGCAGCAGGAATTAGCGCAGCACTAGGTGTTCCTGCAACTGTTGCAAATGGGGATGAGATGCTGCTATTCATAGAGCCAGAGTACCTTATTCCACCCACAACTGTAACTGAGTTTATGAAGGTAGACCAAAAGTGAATGTATGAATCAGAACACGATAGTTCATCTTGCAGCCTCTTTCATGATAGTGTTACTTGTAATAGTGGGCACATCCTCTTCAAGCCTCGGCCTGCTATCACTCTTAGTGATAGCCCTGGCAGGCTTGGCTGCTCTTCTCATACTGCTTCTTGCATTTGCAGACTTCCTTGTGTTCCCTTTGATAACGATACTGCTAGATTGGGAGATTGTGCCATTCCAGAATTACGTAATTCCAAAGCAGCAAGACGCAGTGCTGAAATATGTGAATAATATCTACTATGCAACTGGATATGTCGGCGCAAACATATACAACTACGTATTTGCCCAAGAATCTGTAGAGGATGACCAGGTCGCTATGGTTGCAGCTCCAGACAAATGGGAAAAGGCAACCATGAATATACACTTCCCGTTCAAATACCATGTTATTTCCTCAGCCGATAACGTTCAGACATACAGGGAAGAACTTGAGACAAAGCGAGGCCTTTACGAGTTCCAGTACTCAAGGGAAGCAAGCGCCACATCACCCAACCAAATGGCCATGGAAAACTTACAGCGGCAGATCAGGGTCATGCAGGCAAAGATCGACAGGGTAGGATCAGGAGAGAAGCCTCTTAATACAATCATGTACATAGAGTCGACTGCAGTAGGCGTCAGCAAGAAAGAGGCATCTGACAACCTCACAAAGCAGCTCAACCAACTTCAGACAATATTCAATGTGTTTGACCTTAGCATGGTCAGGGTATACGGGCGTGAGCTTTATCAGCTCCATCGCATGAATTATATCATTCCATCACTGGACGAGCTCAAGGCTCAGTTCCAGGAGCAAACGTGATCAAATGGGACTTGTAAGAATCCAAAAAGTAATGTCAGATGAACTGGCAAAGAGGGTATTCCTATCAAGGCTTCCAGAGCCTCCATACGAATACATATTCAATGACCCTGCAGATTCCATATTCATCGGCACAACAAAAAGGTTTAATGTGCCATTTACATGGACCTTTAATGCCCTCACAAATCCCCACATCTCAGTGGTCGGAATAACAGGTTCAGGAAAGTCATTCTTTGTAAAGACATTCCTCGTAAGGTCAAGCTACATATGGGGCACAAACGCACTGATAATCGACTGGGCAGGAGAGTACAAGGCATGGGTAAAGCAGAGTGGAGGGGTCGTAGTATCTCTTGGGAAAGGCGATACGATAAACATGATGGATCTGGGCGGTGCAAGGCCGATAGACAGAGCCAAGCAGATAATGACCTCTCTTGACATCATAAGCGACATCTCAGACTTTCCCGAGCAGAGAAGGCTCACCGCAGAGGCACTTGAGCAGGCATACGTCAATGCCGGTTTCATTCTTACAAGCGTTCCTCCACCATCAAAAGATGCACCTACCCTAAAGGACGTTGCAAGGCTTCTGGAAGAGAAACTCCAGGAAGGTACGTACGAGTATCCGGCGGAGCTGGAGAATGCAATATACAGGCTAAGGCAGTATTCGAGAGAGGGACAGGACTACTTTGCCAAAAAGTCCAGTATAGATTTCGGAAAGGTAATAAATTCAGGGCTAGTCGATCTAGACCTGTCAGGATTGCCGGATGAGAAGTTCAGGGCTCTTGCAGCACTGTTCATCCTGCAGACACTCAAGGAAAAGATGAGGGCACAGACGTGGAGCGCAACAAAGGGGATAAAGGTCATGGTGGTGCTTGACGAAGCATGGAAGGTTGCAAGCGATGAGAGGAGCGACGCCATCACAATAGTAAGGGAAGGAAGAAAGTACCAGTTCGGGCTGATAGTGGCATCACAAAACCCTACTGATATCAACGAGGCCATATTCTCAAACGTCGGAACAAACATAATCCTAAGAATAAAATTCCAGAAGTTCATTGACTACATCCAAGGGTCTCTCAACTTCTCTATCTTCATAAGAAATGAGATATCAAGGCTAGGGGTAGGGGAGGCCGCTGTTGATATGTCATTCCAGACCTCAGTCCAGTTCCCTTCAACATTCATAATCAACCGAATAGTTGGGGAGGTGCCTCTTGACTCATACACTATAACTCTGGCAGACATGGTAACAGACGCAGAGCTAAGAGACCAGAGCGTGCCAAAGGAGTTTATCTTCGAAAGGCTGCTGCTTAACTCAAAGCTTGTAGAATCAAACGTGAGCACGGACCTTATAGAGTCGATCATAATGGCTCTGGACAAGAGAAACAGGATAGTTGACCTTAAGGAGTTCATAAGCATAATGCTTGAAAGAAACGTCGCAAGGGAGCATATTGTGTCACTAATGAGGAACATGGGGATACCAGATACAATAATAGGCAGGGCCTTTGCATACAAGTAAGTGATATAATGTCAGGAACTTTCCAGATAAGCAAAATAGAGCTCAAGAAGATGCTCTCCAACTTCAAGATCAATGAGAAGAACATAGACACCCTGGTATCGCAGATAGACAGGTCTTACAAGCACATAAACGCAATAGCATTCGCAGAGCAGCTTCAAAAGTTCGGCCTGCAGCAAAATGACATAGCAAACATATTCAGAAGGATAGGCATAGATGACATTACAATATCAAAGCTTTTTGATGTAATAGAGGAGAACAAGATAAAGTCATCATTTGGCAAGCTAATAGAGCTTTCAGTTGATTGATAAATTATTCGCCAAGCAAACCCGCCATTTCAATGGCGGTCAGGGCGTGAGAAGGTATATAAAAATGGAAAACAAAACAGGAAACATAGAAACTATGCGTGCCTACAAATTCAGGATATGCCCTGACACGAAGATGCAGAAGGCAATATACGTTGCCATTTCCACGCATAATTCGGAGGAAGCCAGCGGCATTAAGTAGTTGGAGGGTATCATAATATGGTAAAATACTGCATAATGTGCGGCAAGCAGAGGAACGGGCTTGCAGTCGCTGATGACAGCGTCCTTGAAGCCATGCGGTGGTTCAAGAGGAACGTTACCAAGAACGAGCAGAAAAACGCCCTTGTTGTATGCAAGGAGTGCTATCAAAACTATGCGAAAGCAAGGTCAAGGTACACTTCAAGGAGGGCGTTATACCTGATTATAGGCGGGGCTTTCCTGGTAATGGCAATTCTTATTTCGTTCTCACTTGTTGCAATAATTGCAGGCGTTGCGGTAGTTATCATAATGTACTTTGTATCACTCCTAAACTACATCCCTGACCTCAAGATATACGCCGATAAGGCGAACGCGGAAAAGAACAAAGCATAATCAATAAATAGGCATGTAGTTAATATGCTATCAACGATGCGATGACTGATCAGGATCAAGGCCAGGAGAGTGCATCATTGCAGCCCAAAGTGGAGGAGCTGTCAATAGATGCAAAACTCACCGGAAGCATGGAGAATCTGAAGGCGAAACTACAGCAAATTCCAGTCTACATGATGAGCGCCTCTGACAAGGAAATAAACTTGGTAAAGGTCGAATCAAGAAACATCACCAAGAAACCCTATCTTTTTCATATAATCAACATAGCTCCTGCAAAGATAACTGTTACCTACTCGTATCTGCCAGACTCAAGCCTAAGCCTTAGGCGTGCAACCATACTAAAGAACCTTTCAAGTGTGCTGTCCCTAATATCCGATGTTTATATGGTGGACATGCCAAAGTTTCTGCAGTACACTGACTCACTGCTTGACAGCCTGATAACCGGCCTTTCGCAGAATTATACCACCCTGTACAACAAATACGACTCAATGCAAAACGATTACAGGGACCTCAAGCGCCTGAACATCGAGCTTGCAGCATCAAACCGAAACCTCACAATTCAGTCAACGCAGCTAAGCGACGAGAATAAGCTATTCGCGCAGCAACTAAACGAGCTGAAAAAGTACAGCGACGATGCACTAATGGCCCTTGTAGAGGAATGGATACAGGTACACAACAACTCAATAGACCTTGTAGAGTTCGCAAAGGCGCACGACATAACACCTACCAGGGTAGAGCAGATACTAGACAAGATGGTGTCTCTAGGATATATAGACGCAAGGACGTGAGCGTGTAACAATGACCGCGTACGAAGTTACTATAAACAAGAAGTTTCACTACATAAGGCTGTACAATATCAAGAGATCAATAAAAGGCGGCCAGAATCAAATCTCAAAACTGCTTACTGCACTTGCAGACAAATATATCCTAAAGAAGAAGGCTGCTGATGGGGAGGGACCCACATGAATCTTCCCCGCATTTCACTTAGCCTAAGGAATCCGATTATACGAATAGTAGCAACTTTTTTAATTATAGCAACAGTTGCACTGATCCTACTAATCTACTACATCCATAACGCAGTGGCAGAAATTCCAAAAGCCAATAATACCACAGTCGTATTGACGGGCCCAATTTCCGGAAAGGTAAGCCTTGTTGCAAAAGGGGCGCTGCAGTACAGCAACTCAAAATACATTATGGAGTTTGCAAGGCTGCATTATGCAATAAACAATGTCGCTAATATCACCGCAACACTGAACGTCTACAAATCAAATCCCCTGCCAAAGATATACCTGCTCAATGTACAGGGCTACTGCCCAAGCGGCGCATGCCTTATTGGCCCTATAACCTATGCTTCACTAAACGCATCCCTATCCAAATACGGCCTTATTCTAAATAAGTCAAGCCTTAACGGCGTTGATATAAGCAACATCGGCCTCATCCCACCAGGTTCCATAATCATAATACCATCGGGCCTTATGCCTCTGGCCCTGCTGCCCAATGTTACAACCGCAACGCAGAAGTACGGGTGCAATATAAACTCCAGCGCTTCGCTTCTCACTCTACTTTCGCAAGGCGATACGATACTTTATGTGGGTAGAAACTTGACATCTGCAGTAACCTGCAGCGGTCAGGTAATACAGACTCCATACGAGTCTGCACTTGCGATATGGGGCCTGGTAAATGACACGCAGCCAGCTCCCCAAGTAAATGGCACCAACTCAACCGGACCCCTCTATCTCCAAAATGCAAGCTTCAGTTACAGGGATAACCTCACATTTGGCACTGCAACAGGGATGCAATTCCTTAACGGGTCTTTCCTAGTGCTACCAAACTACCCTTCAACAGGCTGGGCAGACAACTACACCTTCCTTGCTTCTGATATAGCAAAGACACTCGCATCAAGGTTCTGGATACCTATACTTGCGCAGGGCAACATCAGCCTCAATGGATCCGGTACCGCCTATTCATCATCTTACCTAACCCTATTCACAACAAACAGCATAATACTCAATTCGCCCACGATCTCAAGCCTGGTCAATAGCACTTATCCATTAGTTGTGCTAACTGCAAAAAACAATGATACATCAAAGACGTTTGATGTACCTGTAAGCATCAACTATCAGTACAAAGGCACACTAAGCATGCCTAGTGTAGTCGGTCTTGGCCAGTCAACACAGCTTGCCGCAGAGGCATACGGCACACAAAGTGCCGTATTCGCTGTCGCAAAGATAATGGACAGCAATCTTACTGCATACAGCAACCTTTCAATCTCTTTTGGCAGGCTTGGCCCAACCCCTGTAATACAGTCATTCAACCGCGTTAGCGTGCCGCCTGGCTATTACATAGCAAACCTGACAAGCACAGACGGAAAGTCAACATATGCAAGCACCCTGTTCTACGTAGCCCCTGCCAACATAACCCCTGCAATACTCGGATTCGAGAACGACACTTTCGTATTTTCAGCACTCAGCAACGGCCAGCAAATGGATGGCATACCCTACTCAATAAACATAAATGGTGCATACAACTCAACAGGCACCACAAACTACGGAAACATCGACTACACACTTCCACAAGGGACCATAATCCCATACGGCAATGAGTCTTTCAACATAGCCATGCTTGGCTACCATTACAACATACCTTACTACTACCCAAGCCCTGCAGGTGGCATACCCTCTTTCTACATTGAGGTTGCAATAGAGCTTCTAGTCGTATTATTAATAGCAAAATTCATTGTGCCTCCAACCACTGAAGAGTACTACATAGATGTGCCAGACTCTAAGCCCCCACAGGCACTGAGCCTAAGGGAACCTTCTGATACTATTGTAGATGTATTTGATAAGGTAAACAACTACTACCATTGGAAGAATATGCCGCTCTCAGTCGATGAAGTCAGGACTGGAATAAGCAACTACGTAAGGTACGGGAGCACAAGGATAGGCATCACTGCCAGGAACGCATACGCAGTGCTTGCAAAGCTTGAGGCAAAAGGATCAATAGTGAGCGCTGCTGACTACTACGCTCCAAAGAAGTGGCTTGCCGCTTCAAACCGCAGCATGGAGTTCCTTGTGATTTACAGGAAGCTCAGGGACTTCTGCGTTGCAAACGCCATGCTCTTCACGGAGTTGGGATCAAGCCCTATGGCGGACATGATAGTAACAAACAAGTCAACGCAGAACTACATAAAGATATACACAAGCTTGATGAGCGTCAAGGACCTGAACATAACTTCTGGTGCAAGGGTTTTCATATCCTTCCTTAACGAGGAGGCAATGCAGCAGTTCCTGGACAAGCTTCATTCCTCATATGGTAAGAATGCAGAGATACTAAAGATGGCGATAAGCTATGGCAACATAACGCTTATAGACACTGACCATCTCGAAAGGTTAAAGCTCTAATACGCTGCCTTTACAGTTTACGGATTCAAAATGTTTAGCGTAACGCTCTTTTTATCAGAAAAATCAAGCAAAACGTGGTAAAATGCCTATGCTGTACCTACCAAGCAGACTACAGCAGCCAGAAAATTTATCATACTTTACCAAAAGATTCACAGTCAATGTAATTGCTACGGATCGCTCGGAACTTCTTAAGCTATGCCCGACTGCGCAAGCAATATCTTACTGGAAACAAAGCAGGCCAGAAAGATACCATGCCTCTTGAGGAAATAGCTCGATATTCAGCTTTCAGCGATGTAATGCATTCCGTGAAGAGAAGTTAATCCTCTTCCTCTTTTTCTTCAGCAGCAGGCGGCTCTTCTTCTTCTTCTTCTTCGCCTGCCTCTTCAGCTGCTGCAGCTTCGTTTGCGCTTGCCTCAGCCTCAAGAAGCTTCTTGTACCTTCTGCCTACAAGGTCCTTGAGTGTGACTTCTATGTCCTCTCTCTTTGTGCCTGTTATCTCGCTTAAGTTAGTTGACAGCTGGCTTACGTAGCGCATTATCGTGTTGTACTTTGACGCCTGTATGTTCTTGTTCCTCTCTCCGCTCATGTACCGTTGCAGGCTTCTGGCGCAGTCCATCACAGCAAGCTTTATCTCCTCAATGATCTCAGGCTCCTGCGAAATTGCCTGTTTTCCTACCCCAGAATAAGGCACATACACGCTAGATACGTTTACAAGTACGCTGACAGGCTCCTTCTCAAATTCCTTTATCCCATACCTCTTCCAGTCCACTCCGTTTACCGCAAGGCTTATGGCGCACACAGATCCGTCGAAAAGAAGCGGCACCTTATTTGCAAACCTGACCACAACCCCGCCTTGCCCTCCTTCTGAAGCCTCCTTGCCTGCCATTCCTCCATAGGCAATACCCGCCTCTACAACAAACGGTATTCCGCCCCTGAAGACCTTTGGCTTCCTCTCTATTACTGCCATGAACTGCGGGTTAAGTATATTCTTTATTGTTGCCTTTATCTGCTCCTCCCCTATTGCAGAGAGCGTATCAAGATCAGGAGCTATCCACTTTGTTGCCTTGAATGCCTTCACCAGTTTCTCGGCTTCATCCCAGGTAAGCTGGTGGGGATCCTTGTCAAAATCAAGCGTGTTCACCATGTCGCGAAGTTCTGTCACCTTGTTAGCGCTCATCCTTGTAAAGGTGTCTGTAAGAAATGAGGCAATCTTCTTGCTCTCGCTGTTATGTGCAAATTCAAGGAGGTCATTTGTGGTAACTCCAAGGGGGTGCGGCCTTGTAGGCTTTGCCCTGACCGGCATCTCAAGCACAGACCTGACAAAGTTATGCTCCTTTCCTTCAGGATCGATAAGCTTTATGTTTGCATGGGGGTTGGATAGAGCGGTGCGCCTTAGGTACTCGTAGACCCCGTGATCGCTCATCTCATACTTGACGTCACCGAACTCGCCATATATCTCAAGGCCTTTGAATGAATTGTCTATCTCTGCCATGTTGGTTACGATTGGCTTATTCGATTTAATGTCGATAGAAAGATCGCATTCGTAAGCGCTCTTTCCTGTCCCTGATCTAATATGAATGGGCTTTCCCGTTGTAATAAGTGAGAACATAGTGCATCCAGAGCCTCCGATTCCCTGCTGTCCACGCTGCTGCATGTACCTGTGAAACTTGGTTCCAGAAAGCACAGTCGCAAGAACCCTACCTATTATCTTCTGGGGTATTCCAGGCCCGTTGTCCCTGTTGAGTACGGAGTACTTGCCCTCGCCTATCTCCTTTACTTGGACAGTGATTTCAGGAAGTATGCCTGCCTCTTCACAAGCATCGAGGCTGTTGCTTGAATACTCGTGCACCACTGTCGTAAGCGACCTTACCTTTCCCGAATAGCCAAGCATCTGGCTGTTCTTCCTGAAGAACTCAGATATCGAATGCGATTTGAGCTCCTTGAATATTGTGTCAGCATCTACTACTATGTTTGGCATAACTACACCTTCAATTTAATCTTCTCTTTCTCCATAACTTTATAAGCTGTCTTATGCGTACCCCCATCAATAAGTATCCTGATGGCCGCATCAGCGACTTTAAGCTCGTCAGCCTTTCCTATTATTGAAATACTGCTTCCGAATACAGCTATATCAGCGCCACTTATGGACTCAATATGCTCCTTAGCCCTACCTGCCGTTCCTATTATCCGTGCCTTTACTCTCATTATCTGTTCCTTGCTCCCGAAGGCATCTTTCAGGTTTATCATCTGGAAGAAGTAATCCTCATTAAGCAGCTTGTAAGCCTTGTCAAGATCAAATCCCCTTCCGAATGCAGTAAGGACGTTCTTTGCATTGTACTCGTCATAGGGCTCTCCTTGTATTGTAATGCTGTTGTCCTCAAGCTCAAGCTTGCAGCCAAGCCTCTCCTTAAGCTTCGCAAGGAGCTTGCTGTCAAGAAGCTCAGCTCTCTTATGCGGTATAAGTATGTTCTCCATTCTAGACCTGCCGTTTAACAAATATCTAGAGTCAATAATTTATATATTAACTAGGGTAGTAGGTTGAAGACGCCTAAACCTCCTATGTAGCCACCATCAGCGGATGCCATCCTTGCCATGGCATCGAAGAGCGGAGGTGGGCTGCTATAAATTTATCATCAGAAGGCTAGCCTATAATCTACTGCCATCTCTACTCTGTCCATCAGTTGCTTTGACTTGGCTTCAAGTCCCAACGTATCTGCAAGTTCAGCCGCCATCGTGTACAGAAATACGCTCTTAATTACACTTTTTCGATCATCTAACCTGTCTATGTATTCAACCATCTCTTCTGCGGCTGCTTCTGATTTTTCAGGATCTATACTGTGCGCATAGACGAAAGGCCTGAAAGCGTATGCATAGTTGGTCTTGTACGCATAGCATAGTTGGTCAAAACTATTTACCGAATCGAGGCCGTTCTTGATTACATGGCCTTTAAGGCTTTCAGCGAGGTCATCCAGCATATATTTCGAAGCCACTTCACCAAGGCTTAGCGAGATTTCGTGTAGCTCTTTCTGGAAGTGATCTGAAGATTCCGCTAATTCGGAAAATAATAGGATTGCAGCCTTGAGGCTTTCTACGGTACCTATCTTTACATTTTCGAACGCAGCCAAACATTTTTCACGCTCAAGAGGACCTAAACTATCAATCTCATTAATTAAACAGTCTGCTGCATCTCTGTAATATTTATTGTTACTAATGCTGACTACTCCGCTGAATAGCGGTCTCGGACGCTGTTCATAGTCATCTACACGAAGCTCACTATGAAGTGCATATGCTTTAGCTCTTGTTTTGGCCTCTTCTATTCCCCTAGCTACTATCTGAGATGCCCTTCCTGCGCTTATGTTGAACTCTTTACAAAAATGCATAGCAGAAAGCCCACGATTTCCAATCGTGGGATGAATGCGAATGGTTT
>JAGWHH010000036.1 GCA_028866935.1 Microcaldota archaeon
TTTTCCGACGATATTAAAGAGAGAGAAACCCCAAATTTTATATTCGATAGAAAGATTCTTAATTTGTCAACTTCCTACTATCGCTAGGCTCTGTCCACAAACACATCAGAGTATCGATTATAAGAAGGTGGAGGTCGAATAATTAAGCATGGGGCGGCGTTTTTATATAGATGCCAAGTTCTTAGTTGACTATGTTGGAGAGAAGTTATATTTAACTTGGCATGCATAGTCCCTGTTGTAATTGTAGAATCATAAATGTGATATGAACGCGCAGCAGGACACTAAGCAGAGCTGCCGTGAACACAGTATACCTGAACATGCCTGGTGTATTGCGTCTACAAGCCATGGATGAACAGAAAGCGTGTTTAGGATAATGGTTGCACAGGATCATGATGTTATAAGTTGAATGTTGACCAATTCTTGGGGAGTTTGAATGAGAAACACCACAGCCAGCCGTAATGGAAATAAAGAGTTAAGAGCAGGAGGAGACCTTGCATCTGCGAGAAGAACTACCGTGACGGATACTGAAGGGTCTGGCAGATTAGACCCAGAGGGCATGGTAAGAGCCATATCTGATGGGATACAGAAAGGCAGGGACGGAACGTATGGTAGCCGCGACTTGGCAGATGAGAAAGGAAGCGATGCGCTTATTGGGATACTTGAGAGCATGGTGGGCGCTGAAACTGCCAGCACTCAAAGATATGAGTCGATAAGGTCCAAGGAAACCAGGGGCGCAAACGGACTGTATACTGTCAACAATGCAGGAATGATATTCGAATCTACTGGAAAGAGCGCTGCAATAGGGATACTTGCATATCGTGTGGGCGACAGGGCAGAGTCATTGAGAGTGCTTGATGCCATAGGGCTAAGTGTGCCAAGAACATCTAACGGCATGCTCTCCTCGATGCCTGCCAGCGCAAATGTGGAGGGGCAGGTTGAGGATAATGCGCTAGTTGGCATACTGGCATATGTGCTTGGGGATAAGGAAATGGCATCCAGACAGCTGCAATGCATCCTATCAGGTTCAGAAATAGGTGAAAACGGAATGCGCCTGGAAAGTGAGGCGTATAGGGGACAGGACATCTTTGACGAAGTGATATCTACATATATCAAACTGGAGACTAATGCTCTTATAGGGGTTCTTGCAGGCCTCCTGGGAGATACGGCACTTGCTAAGCGGCAGATGGAGTTGATAGAAAAAGGCACGCCAAAAGGCAAGAGCGGGCTTTATCAGTCTACGAATTCCAGGGGAAAAATAGAGACCGCTGCTGCAAACGCTGCAGTGGGAATGCTAATGACCACGCTAAGATGACGCTGCAGGCACCTGTTAACCTACGTTATTATGAGAACAGGAACTTAGCTGCGCAGTGTGTCGACGTACCTTTTTTCTGTTAGGAATATTCCGTTTTCATCCCTTAATAACTCGCTGTCAACTCTGCGCCTGTGCCACATTTCGTCAGTTTTATCCCATACCTGGACTATGACCTTGCCATCCCATACCTCAAGCGGCGTGTCGCCAGCGATGTCCGCAGGAGTGGTCCGGTATATCCTTTTCAAACCAATGCTTTTCAGTGCATCTCCAAGGCTGTCAAGAGAGCTGCCAGTCCTCGCCATATCATCGGCAATGATCACAGGCTCGGCAGCCTTTGATTTCAGTCGGTCTTTCTCCATAATGTAGGCTTTCTGCTCCATTAGCGAACCGTCCTCGAAAACCACAGATTCCCTCCTTGAATAGGACAGAAACATGACTTCGACAGTTATGCCGCCTCTTTCCAGGTATGCGGTGAGGAATGCTGCATATGGGAATCCGGACACCATATTGACTGCTATGTTTACAGATCCGCGTATGTTCTTGAAGACTTTATCGACCTCGGTGTCAGTGGTCTTGTCCACAGAATGCTGCAATAGAAGTGCCATGTCCTCTGGCTGGGACTTCCAGCCCTGCTGTGCCATTTTGTGGAACAAGGTCTCGTCGGAGTTTTCTATGTATATGACAAAGTCCCTGTACATTGCCCTCAGGCTATCAAGACGGACCTTTCTTTTGTCATCGTTTATTGATGGGTCTATTATGCCATACCACAGCTTCCTTACCTCGTCTTTTACCGGGACGTGATAGTGGCCTGAGGCTCCCCTCGCCAGTTCCTTGACCTCCTGGAACTTTGAAGGCTGGGCGCTTGTAAACCCAACCACTCGGCGCCATGTTTTTTGCATACCGTTCAATTTATAGTCACCAAGAACACTCTGTGCACTATGCGCTTTGACTTTCTGAAAATTTCCTTAGACACTTTTGTTACGAATAATGCGAAATGAGTATAGCCTTCAGGATAAGGGATGCTCACAGTGTAGTATATTCTTTGATACCGGCTTCCGTCTCGGTATCGGATATATGTTGGACTGGCATCACTTCACCAAAGTTTGCATCAACCATATGGGTATTTTCGATTAAATATATAAAGTTTTCGAACTATTTGACTTTTGACAGCTTGAAACTCCCATTAAAGAGTATTTGGAGACCGTGATATAAGAGGCTTTTGGAACGGATCGGTGGCGCTATTCGGACCTTATGATCTCCTTTATCATTGCAGACATCCCTTCAAGGGATACGGTCTCAGCGTGGCCAGATCGCATGTTCTTTATTTCAGCGCTTTGATTCTCCAGCTCGGTGTCCCCTATAACCGTAACAAGCGGTATGTCCCTTTTATTTGCGTAGTCAAGGGCCTTCCTTACCCTCATGTTGAAAGTTATGTCAGTGCTAACGCCCTCTTCCCTTAGCTGCGTTGCAAGTCTCATCGCTGCATTGGCAACCGCATTGTCCACTGGAACTATTAGAAGCACAGGCACACTTGAAGACATTGACTTGGTCCCATCCCTTATAAGCTTCTCCTGAAGGACGGTATGTATAACATCAAGCCCGAAGCCCATTCCTGTTGCAGGGTACTTTACGCCTGTGCCAAGGAACTTTCCAGTCATGTCATCCCACCTGCCTCCTGCGGCTACGGAGCTGGTTATGCTGCTTTCTTTTGCGTACACCTCCCACATTGGGCCGGTATAATAGCCTAGGCCCCTAGCCAGGTTTGGGGTGAACTCGACTTCACTTATCGCATTAAACTCGGCGCAGTATTCCAGAAGACGGTCCAGTTCGTTCAGTCCGCTGATAAGAAGGCTCTCCCTGTTCCTGCTCCCTACGCTCCTGAGAAATCCTACCATGGAGTTGTTTTCTGGTAGTGCCATTACTTTCCTGAATATCTGGAACAGGTCATCAACTTGGCCATTTGCCAATCCCTTGGATATCAGTTCGCTGCGTACTGCGTCCTCGCCGATCTTTTCAAACTTGTCTATGGATATGGCGGCCTCGTGGTGCTTGTCCGGCCCAATTCCGCATATCTCGAATATGCCAAACAGTATCTTTCTGTTGTTTACCTGAATTGTGATGTCTATGCCAAGTTTCCCGAATATGTGCGAAGTGAGACCTAGAAGCTCTGCGTCTGCAGCTATGCTCTCAGTTCCTATCACATCGACATCGCACTGCGTGAATTCCCTGAGCCTCCCTGCTTTGACAGGGCCGTCCCTGAACACTCTGCCGACCTCGTATCTTTTGAATGGAAGTTTTATGTCCTGATGCATTGCAAACAGCTTTGCAAGCTTGAAAGTTAGTTCGTACCTGAGCGCAAGCTCTCTGTTCCCCCTGTCAGTCAATCGGTAAGTTTCCTTCAAGATCTCAGAACCGCCGCCGAATTTGCTCGCTGCGGTCTGGTAGTGCTCAAGTATAGATGTCTCCACTGGAGAGTAACCGTATAGCTTGAACGTGTCCCTGAGAACCTCCAATACACGCTCCCTGCCTAGCTGCTCATCTGGCAGATAGTCCTTTGTGCCCTTTACAGGAGCCATCCCGTCTTGGGCATTATGCACGATCCTGGCTCTGCTTGAAGACATTTTGATCCCCGCTGTTAGTAACTTCTATATGCTCAAAAGATTATTAAGGATTATCAAGGCAGCAGCGCTAAACCCATCCAAGATAATGAACACGAATAGGCCTTATAGCTTTAGCTTATTTTGCTGAGTTTTGATGCGTCCCTTACAAGAGCCTGCAGCAGCTTCTTTACATCATTCTTGTTCATCAAGCCAGATTCTACAATCCTTGAGACTACCTCTTGAGCTTGAGCTACGCTTCTTGCAACATCCTTTAGACCACTTTGCAACTGCTTTGAAGTTTGGGCCGCTGCGTGTAGAACGCTATCTTGAGCCTGGCTTAGCCCATATTGCTCGACAACCACCACCGGAGCGACACTGACAAGCCTGCCGTCGCCGTCGACGAACAGACGCCTACCGTAGACGTCCGACCCCCCGACAGCCACGGACAGAGGCTGGTTTCCTTTGTAGAAATAGGCTCTTTCATTGAATGGAACTGCCTGAACTTTGCTGTCAAATTCCTTTGATATGAATGTGAACATCTCATCTAGTGTCTTTCCTTGTGGATTTATTTTGTAGTAGCCACTTAGATTGGTGCCTACTGTGTCAGTCCAGAACCATGTGTAGCCGTTCCTTTTGTACGATTCTGTACCTTCTATAGACTTAACGAAATCTGGATCATTAAGGAGCTGTGGTAACCTTTCAAGTCTAATTCTGGTTCCATTATGCTCACTTGCAACGTCCCCTGACCTTTGATAATCTGCCTTCCGTTCAACTACTTTTGGTAATACTGTTTCGACTTCTCTAGCTCTTGTTCTAACTGCCATAAAATCCACATGTTTTGTGTATTTGCCCTCATATATAAAGCAGGTGGGCTGTTTTGGCTTTGTTTACTTTGTTTATAATATGTGTTGATAAATTCTAATTCTTTTTATAAACAAAAGGCATTATATAAACAAAGCCGGGCTGTTTGCGTTGTCCCGAATATTTTGTGCGAAGTTGTAATCTGATACTAGAGGTTTTTGGCTCCTTTATTCTGCGCCGCATGGTTTTGGAGTTAAGGCGCCTGCGCGATAAAATAGTAGAGGACATATCTTCGATCAACCCTCAACTTCTCGATGCGCAATTTCGCGAGATTTTAGAAAGCATTAAACGCCCGTATCAGATAATGCTAGAAGTATTGCGCAGGTCTGCGCGAGTTTACGCATCTGGGTTGCTATAGGCACGAGATTATGCCTAGCACTAGTCTCTTGGTCATCTCGATCTCGCTTAGCATTATCGATTCTGACTTAGAATGTTGGTCCTTTCCACCGCGGCATATGCCTAGGACCTCGTACCCTCTTTTTGAGAGTATGCTGCCTTGGATCGTGGAGTATGTGGTGACAGTATTGAACCTGATGCCGCTCTTCGAGCATCCTCTCCTTGCTAGATCTAGGATTGTGCTCCCTGGCTTTGTATGGAACGGCGGAGCGCTATTTCCCTTTGCAAGCTTATATCTGCATCCGGTAATCCTGCAGGCGTAGTTAGCTGTTTTCCTTACCACTTCCAGTTTTTTTTCTATGGACACGGAACTAAATCCCCTCACCTCCCCGAATAGCCTGAGATGGGCAGGTACGATGTTTGGAGCTGAGCCGCCAGAGATTGTGCCCAGGTTCATGGTTCCGCCGTCCTTATTCCTGCCCAGAGGTAGTTTGGATATCACAAGACCGGCAGTACGTATTGCATCTGACCCTTTTTCAGGGCTTAGGGCGGCGTGCGCAGCCTTGCCGGATATGGTCAGTTCAAAATCAGTGTACCCTAAAGACCTGTTTATGAAATCCCCGATTCTGCCAGAACCGTCTATGTCAAAGACGTATTTGATTCCTCTGCCGATGTCAAGGTATTTCACCCCCATGCAGCCCCGCTCTTCCCTTATCGAAAAGACGAAAAGAGCTGATTTGCCTGCGCCTGATGATAGTTCCCTAGCAGCCTCAAGCATCGCAGCGACCCCTGCCTTGTCATCAGCCCCCAAGATCGTTGTGCCATCGCTCCTTGCGACACCGTTTTTTATAACAGGCCTTACCACATCTGCGGCATCCTGCACGGTATCCATATGCGCAATGAATGCGGCTTTGGGTTTGCCGTCTCCGATAGTTGCAATCAGGTTCCCGGTGTTGCTCTCGCAGCGTCTTCCTGCATCGTCTATGCGGGTCCTGTAGCCAAGCCGTTCAAGGTAATCGCGAACATAAAGTGCGACAGCAAGCTCCTTGCCGCTTGGGGAAGGCAGCTTTACAAGGTCGCAGAACGTGCTTTTCATGTCTCCCAAGTAGCCACTCACCAATCCCTCATAAGCCTTATGAGGTAATATTTCCTGCCTTCCTGGCTGTCGTTAGGATTGCTGTAAGCCTCCCTGACATTCTCTGCGCCAAAAACGCTCATGAAATTTCCCACCTGGACCTGGTTTTTGGTCCTGACTATTGCATGCGTGATGCTCTGTTCGATAGCCAGATCGCCCCTGAGCCGTATAAGCTCCTTTCCGACACCTATGCCCCTGTAGGCCTGATCTACAAACGTCTCGTCGCAGTAAAAGGTATTGACTGGCGAGAGATTATGCGCTTTTGTTATGAGCCCTACGCTTTGCGCCTTGTCTTCGGATGGTATGGCATCTGCACGCATGCCCCATGATACACCGATGATGGTGCCGTTGACAGTTGCAGCAGTTGCCAGGAAGAGCTTTGAATCCGAGCATACTGACATGCTTTCTCTTACTCCTTCATTCGTGTAGAATGGCCTGACATCGCGTGGGTCTACGGTGCCTTTGCTTATAAGATCGTTAAGCGCATCTAGCTCATCAGGCCTGCCAAATCGCTCCCATCTCCCGTTTACCTTTGCAAGGAGTTTCTCGTACCATGGGCTATCCCCGAATACCGCAATGTAAAGCGATGCAATCTCGGTGCAGTGGGCTGTAAAGTCTTCTTTGGAAAGCTGCTGTACGGCCACATCTTTGGACTTCGCATTAACTGCGTTTGGGGATCCTGTAGCCAGGATGGATTTATTCACAATCATCACGCACAGCAAAAACATTTTTGCCCAAGTTCCATAAAACGTACACTTCGAACCGTAAATCAGGCCGTATTATCCGGCAGTTTTTAATCAATAACAATTTTGGAGGTGGGGCATGGAATATATTTTGCAGGCCTGGAGACAGCAATACCGCGCAGCAGGCTTCTTTAAGGTTGCAGCAGCAAGACCGTGTCAGCCCAGCATCCTCCCACTTAGCTGATTAGGTATGATTGGTCAAATATATATACATTTTGGTGTCAGCCTAATCGGTAACATCATTGCTCTTATGCGCCCTTAAGGTGCGCGGCTGCAAGGCGCTTTCCTGGCCCACGCCCAGCTGCGCCGATACATAGATGTCAGGAACATTTTCCTGCGTATTGATTTTTGGAGGCATTGCACCGATTACTTTGTGCCTGTTGTTGCAGGATTTATACAAGACCTTGGAAGAGTATGATTTGCAGGAATACACAGCATTTGGAATATGGCATTTGTCAGTCAAGGAAATGGTTCGGGCTGGGAGGTTCCTCAGGTTGGCCCTTCCTCTTCCTTATCTCCCTTACGACCTTGTCCTGAAGCTCCTTTGGAAGCTTCTCGTATCCCGCATATTCAGGATACCATATTGCCTTTCCTTGGGTGAGGCTTCTTATCTCATTTGAGAATCCCTTGATTACCTCTGCAACTGGAACCTTTGCGATTATGGTGGCCTGCTCATTCTCCTGCTGGATGTCAAGGACCTGTCCCCTCTTTCCTTGGAGGAATGTTATGATGTCCGAAAGATAATCTACCGGAATATTTACGGTGAACTTCTGCTTTGGCTCAAGGAGCACTACCCCTGAGAGAAGCATTCCTGCGTATATCGGCCTTCTCATTGCAGGTATTACCTGCGCCGGACCCCTGTGCACAGGATCCTCGTGGATCGTTGCGTCTGTTATCATTACCTTTATGCCAACGCACTTCTCCCTTGCAAGAGGCCCGTCCTTCATTGCCTCCTCAAATCCCTCGATGAGAAGCTCCATTACCTCATTGAGGTACTGGACACCCTTTGTTGCGTCTATAAGCACGCTTGAGTTGCATATGTCTACTACTCCTTTTGCCTCGTCCCTTGGCATCCCTGCCTTGATGAACTCGTCGATGTGCGCCTTGCCCTTTGGCTTTCCTTCCTTTATTGCGCCGGTCTCGAGAAGATCAAGTACCCCTGGCTCAAGAGGCTTAATTGTGACATAAAACTTTGTGTGCCTGTTTGGGGATTTTCCTTCTACATCCTTTACCTCCTTCTCTATTGTCTCCTTGTAAACGACTATCGGCTCGCTGGTAGTGATCGGTATCTTGAATTCGTCCCTGATCTTTGTCTCGATCACCTCTAGGTGGAGCTCGCCCATTCCGCTGACGAGGTGCTCTCCGGTTTCCTGGTTGAGCTCTGCGACGATTGTCTGGTCTCCCTTTGTAAGCTCCCTGAGTGCCTCTATGAGCTTTGTCATGTCCCTGGTGTCCTTTGCCTCTATGGCTTTGGTCACAACAGGCTTGGAGTAGTGCTTTATCTGTTCAAATGGATCAATGTCGTCCTCGCTGCATGTGTCCCCTATCTGCACGTTTTCAATCCCTACAAGTCCTGCTATGTTGCCTGCAGATATGGCATCTACGATTACCCTTTCAGGGCCCATGAATAGGCTTACCTGCTGTATCCTCTGCTTGTTGTTATTCCCGCTGATGAATACCTCAGTCCCTTTCTTTACAGTCCCTGAGAATACTCTTGCAATGGCAACCTCTCCGCTGTGTTGGTCGTAAGACACCCCGAATACCACCATGTTGACTGGGGCCTTCGTGTCCACTGTCATCATCGCCTTGCCGTCTGGGCTGTTTAGGTCGCCGTGCCACAGGTGCGGTATACGATATGACTGGGCCTGCCTTGGAGTAGGAAGGTGCTCTATTACCATTGCGAGAGTTGCCTCGTCAACCGGTGCGACCTCCTGAAGCTTTGCCTCATCGTTTGCGGCAGTGAGCTCGAATATCTGCTTGAACGTAACATTATACTTCTTCATTATGTGTGTAGAGATTGCCCACTTCTTGTATGCGGAACCGAAGCATACGCTTCCTTTCTCTACACTTATCTGCCACTCCTTTGCAAACTGCTCCGGAGCGAACTTTACTATAAGGTTGTTTATGTCGATTACAAGCGTCTTCAATCTTTCCATGGTCTGCTCTGGAGTAAGCTTAAGCTCGTTGAGGAGCCTGTCGGTCTTGTTTACAAAGAGAACTGGCTTTGCCTTTTCCTGCAATGCCTGCCTGAGTACAGTTTCAGTCTGGGGCATTATTCCCTCTACGGGATCTACAACCAGGACCACTCCGTCCACTGCCCTCATTGATCTTGTTACGTGGCCGCCGAAGTCTACGTGGCCGGGGGTGTCTATGAGGTTGATTATGTGGTCGTGATTCTTGTAGTTAAATGCGAGGGAGATGTTTGCGGATTTGATCGTCATTCTTCTGTCTTTCTCTATTGCCTCGTAGTTTGTATAAAGCGCGTCGCCTGCAACGCTCTTGGAGATGATTCCCGCTCTCGAAAGAAGCGAGTCAGTAAGAGTAGTCTTTCCATGGTGGACGTGGGCGATTATTGCAACATTCCTGACATGGTCTATGTCGCTCATTATCTTGGCGACTTCCTCTGCGACGAACTCTTTCCTTACCATTATTATCTGGCCCTCTTGGCTATCCTTTCTACTTCTACTCTCTTCTTTACTGCATAGCTTTCAGAGCTGTTCGAGGCTGCTAGGGTTATCTCGTTTGCAAGCGCCTCTGCAAGGGTCCTCTTGTTCTTGAATGAGCTTATAAGTCCGGCAACTGCAAGGTTCCTAAGTGCCACGTCAAGACGGCGCTGTGAGCTGATGCCGACTGCAACGTTGTAGCTGATCCCTCCGTACCTGACTCTTGTTGTATCCTCAATAGGCGCTGCGTTCTGTACTGCATCAATGAGCATCTGCACCGGATTCTTTCCGGTGTTCTTGTGAATCAGTTCAAATGCATCCTCAAGAACATGGACAATCTTTAGCTTCTTTCCCTGTAGGCCCCCCTTTCTTCTTATCACCTTTCCTGAGATCTTCCTTCCTGTTCCACCCCTCATTAGCTTGTTTATGAGCCTTTCAACAATGTCAACGTGTGAGTTGTAGTATGCCTGGTACTTCCTCCTTCCGAACATGTTTGGATAAGCTGTCTTCCTTGTCTTTACATATGATACAAGAGATTGGTCTGTAACGCTTACTCCCTTAATGTCATACTTCTCGAAAAGGAGCTGCTCCTCGAGGAGTGCTGGCGCATCCTTTCCAGGAGCCTTTCTTGGCGCCTTCCTTGGCCGGTCTGCTCCGTCTTCAGGCTGTGGCATGGCAGCTTCGCCCTCGATGTCTGCAATTTGCATTCCCTCTTTTTCTGCTATGTCATCTGCCATAATCATTACCTCTTAGGCTTCTCCTTCTTGCCCTTTACTATCTGGTAAATATCAGTTCCATTGACTGCGATTACCCTGTACTTAAGTCCGGGTATGCTGCCCATCTGCCCTCTTTGAGAGCCGCCCATGCCCTGTATTGTCACTTCGTCGTGTTCCTCTATGAAGTTGATGGTTCCGTCGTAAGGCACATATGCGCCAACTACCTTGCCGTTCTTTATTAGTTGCACTCTTACGCACTTTATCAAACCGGAGTGGGGTTGCTTTTGCTGGAGAACGAATTTCTGAAGCACGAGGGCCTTTGCCATTGGCACAGTCCCTACCGGATCGTACTTTGCCTTAAGATGGAAGAACTTCCTCTTCCACCACTTCTTAAGCATCCTGTACTTCTTCCTCTTCCTTATAAGTTCCTTAGCTGCAAATTCTCCTTTTGGCAATCATTCACCAGTCAATATTCTTCGTTTAGTATATTTGAGTTCCCTGCATCTATTATTGCAAGGCTGTTAACAGAATAGGGCTTTCCGCATATTGTACCAAGCTCTATGGAGCCTCCGTCGAATACAAGTGTGCGTATGCCTGCAACTTTGCATAGGTGATTAACGTCGTCTATCATGCTGCGCCTGCCTTTTGACGCAATTACGACTACCTTTGCAGAGCCGTCGTTTATTGCTCTTAGCACTTCCCTGTGTCCAAAGTTGACCTTTCCTGTGTCAACTGAAAGACGTACATCGCTGTTCAAATCAGCCAAGCTCATCATCTTTAATATAGGCGCCATTCACCGTATGAAATAGCGATAACTTATCTTTAAGAAGATATTT
>JAGWHH010000037.1 GCA_028866935.1 Microcaldota archaeon
CATGGAAAAGGAGATTATTACGAAGGTAAATCTCCTCAATTTATTCATCAAAATGAGGTGATTTATGGGACACAGCATACTGATATGGCCTCGTATCCCATCCTTCAAGAACAGGGTGTTATATACACTAGTGAAATGGCCCCTGATTCAGCTCCTTGCCCACTACTTAGACGCTGTAGATTATCCATCCCGCAATCATGAAAGTAAGTACGATAATAAACGGCACAACGTACTTTCCTATCCTGATTATGTCCATTCCCACCTTTGTTATGAGCTCCTCGGCATTTGCGCCCCACACCTTGAACCTCTTGAACTCAAAGGAACCGTACGAACAGCTTGCACTCCCCGCATTCTTGAGGGCCTTTTCTACCATCGTATCTATCAACGGCGCAATCTGCCCGTATTTTGTATGGCGCCCAAGAGCATTCCTTGCGCTTAAGGCTATTGAGTTTACCGAATGGGTATCGGTAGTGCATAATTCGGCATTCATGCGGTACCTTTTTTTAATGCGCCTGATTATCGACTCCCTAAAGCCAGGGAGCATGTTATTTGCATCAATGGTCAATAAGCAGAATCTCTTCTTTCCAAACTGGAATACCGCAACGCTGCTGTATCCCGATCCAAGGTCAACGTTACGAAGCGCCTTTGACATCTTCATGTGCGCAGTTCCAAACTTAAGATGGGCTTTGCCGTTTGCCTTTAGCGACTGGGTTATTGCATTTCTGTACCTGTAAATGTACTTGCTTCCCTTGTAAATTCCTCTCAGTTCGTCTTCAGTGGCTGTCTCGAACCTTGAATTGTGCGCATCTACCAGGACTGCGTGATGCGAAAAGCCTTTGCTTGCAACGCTCTCAAGGTACATCCCTACCTCTCTGTCAATGTCTTCAGTAACCAGGGGCGCCTTGCTAAGGACAAGCAGGTTAACCCCGTTTATCCCTATGTTTATTGCCCTGCAGGATCCGTCCTGTCCAAATCCTACGGTGCCTCTTGCAGTGGACTTGCGCTTCTCTCCAAGCTGCGCAATGTATTCGCATATTCTGTTTGCCATTGTGCTGACCTGCTTTGTGCTGATTGGGTTGTCTTCAATGTTTACCGCTCCATGCATTATGATAGGTGTAGCGCCGTACCTGTTTACAATCGCGCTTCCAAGCACATCTGTAAACACGCTTCCTCCAACAGTGCCAAATGGCCCGTAGTGAATGTCTGGCTTGACAAATACCGCATTAAGCTTTCCCTTCTTGTAAAGCGTAATGACATCAACTTTCACATCACGCTCTACTCCTCCTGCTCCGAGCACCCTAGTGTCCGCGTTCAGGTCGTAGAGCCACTGCCCCACCATCGTACTAAATAGCTGTATGCTTGATACGTAAAGATTCTTTTTAGCAGGGCGGTCAAGAAGGTATATTGCAAGGTAGCCCATTATAAGGAAGACAAGTATTCCGGCAAAGAGCTTGATGATTGCTATGTCTACAGGCACGGCAACGTTAAGCAGGTAGCCCCCGAAAGGAAGGAACATCAATACATTAAGCACTGGCTGTACCTGGGAAGTTATTATCGCGCTCTTCTTCTGCCCGACTGCGATCTTGTTAATTACAAGCCAGTATCCGTATATTCCTGCGTTTACGAGTATGAGAAGCACGTATGCGAGCGCGCCGTTATTCAGAAAGTGGTATACGGAGGCGTCTATCACCATGAAGGCTGCATAGGCTGCGGATATTGCAAGCACAGCAAACATCGCGTGCTTCATCTTCATCTTTCTTCTAACTATCCTTATCAGTAGTACTGTAAGGAATGCAGGCACGCTGATGATAAGTATTCCAGAACTTGCACCAAGCGTCATGATGCTTGTGGTATTTCCAGTGCCCCAGTGAACAATAAGGCTCGCGACTCCCCCTGCCAGTATGCCAAGAAGCAGTATGGATAATGCCTGGATCTGGCTGTTTGGTATACTTACAGTGAAGTAGTCAGAGTACCTTGTTAGGTCCCTTTTCTGCATTCAAACACATTATTTCCCAAATCTTCTTTCTCTTTTGTCATAGTCTGCCAGCGCGTAATAAAGGTCCTTTCTAGTAAAGTCCGGCCATAATTTCTTCGAGAAGTAGAGCTCAGAGTAGCCTGTCTGCCAAGGCATGAAGCCGGATAGGCGCTGTTCTCCAGAAGTCCTTATTATAAAGTCAATATTCGGTATTGAACTGGACATAAGGGATCCCTGGAACGCGCTCTCGGTTATCTCTTCGCCGCGCTTTGCCATGTCTGCCATGTTCCTTGCAGCATACATCATGTCGTCCTTTCCTCCATAGCCTATTAGCATGTTGATTACTCCTCCTGTATTATTCTCCGTGCGTGTTTCAACTACTTTAAGCATTGCATAAAGGTCTTTAGGTATTATCTCCCTGTTTCCGATTATGTTTACCTTAACATTATTCTCTTCCAGCCTGCCAATAATTCCCTTATCCTTGCATACCCTTCTGTATATGCTAAACAGGGCATTAAGTTCTCCCGAGTGCCTCCTGAGGTTTTCGGATGATAGGGCCCAGACTGAAAGGTTGCGTATGCCATAATCCTTGCACCACTCGCTAAAGTCTATAAATTTCTTGACGCCAAGGCTGTAACCATCAAGTATTGAAAAACTGTGCGCCTTTGCCCACCGCCTGTTTCCATCGGGGATGAGGGCCAAAGAATTTGGAACAGACAAGAATTTCATTTGAATCTCGTTGTAGTTGGTAATTATTTATCTATTTAAAGCTTTTTATTAACTCGATGCGCAAACATTACTGAGAATACATCTGCAATTTACACAATCCTGTTCTCCTTATACCTATAAATAATTTACCTAGCACATTTGAGGCATGCAATCAAAAGGAAGCACTGACCCAGAGTACATGATAAAGGGAAAAATAAGGACAATTCCTAACTATCCAAAGCCAGGCATATCATTCAGGGACATAACACCGCTTCTGAAGGACGCAATGGCATTCAATCTAGCAATAGACGCGCTTGCAGAAAAGATATCTGAAAAGGATTTTGACTATATAGCTGGCATAGAGGCAAGAGGCTTCATAATTGGTTCTGCGCTTTCTTACAAACTAAGGAAAGGTTTTATCCCGATAAGAAAAAAGGGCAAGCTTCCATACGAGAAGATAGGCATAGACTACGAGCTTGAGTATGGAAAAGAGACCCTAGAAGTGCACAAGGATGCGGCTGAAAAGGGAAGCAAAGTGTTGATTGTAGATGACCTCCTTGCAACCGGAGGAACAGCAAAGGCCGCAGCGCAACTAATTACAAAGATCGGAGCAAAGGTATACGGATACGCATTCGTAGTAGAGCTCTCATCTCTTGACGGAAGGAAAAAATTGGGAGAGGGCAGAATAATCTATCTTGTTGCATACTAGTTCTGCTCCTGCCAAACCACACATGATGCTTATTAAAGGTTATAAATCCAAATCCTATCGGGTTGAATGAAAACAAAGATTGTAGCAACATACGGGCCAAGCATAGACTCGAGGCAGGCTTTGTCAAGGGCAATGAAGTATGTTGACATATTCAGGATTAATTTCTCTCATGGAGACAAGCAAATATGGCTAGGATATGTTGAAAAGATAAGGAAAGTATCAAAGGAACACAAAAAGGAGGTAGCCCTCCTTGCAGATCTTCCAGGCCCCAAGATGAGGCTTGGAAAGTTTCCAGACAAGATCGTAGCGCGCGCAGATATTATAAGGCTAAAGTACCAGTCAAAGGATCCTGCAATACTGCCACTTGATTATGATATAACCCCTTACCTTAGGAAGGGCTCGATTCTCTCGATAGGGGACGGATACATGAACCTGCGCGTAGACTCGCTCTCAAATGGCACAGTGACATGCGCTGCGTTAAATTCAGGCACCCTTCAGCAGAGGAAAGGGATAAACATCAGGCATGGCGATGCAGGTGCGGCATCTCCAACTCCTGAAGACATGGAACTTGCCAAGTTTGCGAAGAAGAACGAGTTTGACCTTATAGCGCTTTCATTTATACAGTCTGCAAATGATATAGATCGCTTCAGGAAGCGTATTGGCGATGCAAATGTCGTTGCGAAGATAGAGCGGGCGCACGCAGTTGCAGACATCAACAACATCGCAGAGGTTTCCGATGTGATAATGATTGCAAGAGGAGACCTTGCATTCGAGATCCAGATAGAAAAGCTGCCGACTATCCAGCTGCAGCTAATTCATGCTGCAAGAAGGCATTACAAGCCGGTTATAGTTGCAACGCAGATGCTAGCCAGCATGGTAAACAGCACAATGCCAACTCGCGCCGAGGTAAATGACATCGCCACAGCAGTCGCAAGCGGCGCAGATTGCATAATGCTCAGCGAGGAGAGCGCGATAGGAAAGTATCCTATAGAAGCGCTCAAGACCCTTGCAGCCACAGCAAAGAATGCCGAGGGCATGAGGGCGGTCACACCGGTATTTCGGGTAAAAAGTGTAAATGACAGCATTGCATTTGCAGCGGCAGAAATAGCAGACAACTACAAAACAGATTGCATATTTGTTCCTACGCAAACAGGCGCAAGCGCGATAAAGCTATCAGTACTGCATCCTAAAACTGACATAATCGCGCTTAGCGGATTTGATCATGTGCGCCGCAGGCTTAATGCCTATGGTGGCATAACTTCCGAAAATATTGGAAAGTATACAAATGCAGATCAGATGTTCGAGCTTGTAAAGCAGATAGCCAAGAGGAAAGGCCTAAGGAAGTACATAGTTGTTTCAGGATACCCAAACCAGAAAGGAACGACAAACACCCTAAGATATATAGATTAACCTAGCTAAATACGCTGTATGCCGATTACGAACTCCACAGCAACAGGCATTGCGGGGACAATAGGCTCCTTTATTGCCGCGCACAACTACATCGCAATCATAGTCCTTATGGCTCTAGAGTCGGCATCATTGCCAATACCAAGCGAGGTGGTGCTTCCGCTCACCGGGCATTACGTGCAGACAGGAAATCTGAACCTTTATCTTGCAATACTTGCAACCATGATAGGCACCACAATTGGAATCACAATAGATTACTATGTGGCTTTGGTACTGGAAAGGACGTGGTGTACAAGAACTTGAAGCTCCTTCGCATAAAGAAGGAGGATGTAGAGCGCTTTGATGAATGGTTCAAGAGAAACGGTCCGTTTGCAATATTCATAGCAAGGCTCATTCCATTAGTAAGGGGCCTGATAAGCTTTCCTGCCGGATTTGCCCGCATGGACCTTAAGAAGTTCTACCTATACTCGCTTGCAGGATCGCTCATATGGAATGTCGCATTGATAGAATTTGGTTATTATGCATTATCTGTAAACAGCTTTGACATAACTGCAACGCTGTTTGCGCTTCTAGCCATAGCGCTTTACGTAATATACAAAGTAGCATTAAGGAAAATTGGAAAGAAAGGCTAATCTAATCTTAAGACGGCTCAAGTATGTAGTTCTTTACGATCTTGATTACCTGGTCTATTGCCCTCTTTATGTCCGCTTCGGTCTTTGCTCCAGTGCATATTATCTTTCCGTTCTTGAAGAGAAGAAGCGCCGTTTTAGGGTCATGGATCTTGCAGATGGCTCCCGGGAACTGCTCAGGCTCATAGTCTACGTCAGGGGATGCCTTGGCTATACCATACAGGTCAAGCTCTACTCCCAGATCTGCGCTCGCAACAATGTTCTCGATCTTAAACTTAGGGTTAAGCTCAACTCTTTTACCTGATTTTGTCTTTGCGTATTCAGCTTTAGCCATCTTTACCACTACCTTTAAATAGGGATGAAAGGTATTTATATATGTATATATAAGAGCTATCATCAAAAATTTGCATATCTGGCTGATTATTATGTCGCAAAGATCTCACGGAACTTTCGTAGGAAGGTCAAGGAACCTGTCCAGGCATCACCGCCCATCGGGACTTGGGCTTACAAGGCTAATCAAGGACTTCAATATCAACGACAAGGTAGTTATAATACCAAAGGGGAATCTCAGGAACATACCACACCCCAGGTACAAGGGAAGGGTAGGGATCGTAACTGAGAAAAGGGGAGACTCCTATGTGGTAGAGGTAGCTACATCAAAGTCCCTCACAAGGAAGATAATAGTCCCCCAAATGCACCTGGAAAAGGCATAACTGCAGCAACGCAGTGGAAACATGCTTTTCAAGACTAGACCTAAACAAGCTCAGACTGAAGTGAAAATACTAACGGTTAGGGAAATCAGCGTAGAAAAGTCGCGAAAGCTTGCCAAAGCCCTGAATGGGAGACTAATCAAATTGACCGAAGTAATTGCCCTTGCGAAGAGCGACCCTGAGAAATTCGAAAGGCTAGAGGGCTCGAAGTTCTGGCTTGGGGACAGATTTGGGCTGTGGTGGAACGGATACTGGAAGGTCAATTATGGGGCAACAAGCCGCCCATGCCTTTTCTACCCGATATCAAAGAAAGCGTACTACAATACTGTTCCTTTTGAGCACACTGCAAGGATAAGATACGGCTCACGCCCAATATACATGGAGGTGCACGGAAGAAACGGGCATCCGCAGCGCTTTGATATACGCAGCACTATCTTTGTAGAGCCGCATGAAAAGGCGGATACTGTGGTCGTAGTAAGGAACATAAGCAAAGAAGAAAGAACGCAGTTCACTGGCAGGCTAAGGTCTCTGATCAGGATATGATCTTAGAACCTGTGCTGCGGCGGCCTTGTAAGTATGTAGAACCTGGAATCCCCCCTAAGCTCTGATATTACCCTGTCAGCAAGAAGCTTTATCGGGTCACGAAGCAAAGGCACTCTATTTGCAATGTCCTCAAAGCTCTCAAACTTCTTCTCGTCCCTAGCATCGAGTATTGCCGTAAGGTGCCTCTTTCCAACTCCCGGAAGCAGCTCAAGGCTGTGCATCCTTATGTTGAGCGGCGATGCGGTATTGAAAAATTCAACAAACTTTGCCTCGTTTGCCTTTATGATGTTTGAAACAGCCACTGGAAGCTCACTTTTAGATGCCTCAGTAAGTTCATTGTATTGCAATCTGCCCTTGATTACGGATATCTTGTCGCGCTCTCCCTTTCCTATGTAGACTTTCTCGCCAACCTTTATTTCAGGCTTTCTAGGTACTGCTTCAAGAAGCGTAAATTTCTCCTCGCCAAGTATCTGCACAACAGGCTCGGCGCGCACTGATGATGAACGCCCTGTAGGAAGGTAGTCTAGGACTATGGCGTTCTCCTCAAGACTCTCTCTTCTCTGCTCTACCTCTGGCATTGCCACAACCATCAACCCTTTGTTTACTTGGAATAGCTCTTCACTACCTCCATCATCTTGTTTATGGCATCGTCTTCTGTAGGGGCCCTAGTCTTGTCCATCGCAAGGATAAGCTTCATCTGCATTGCATCGATGGGCATTATCTCAATTGTCTTAAGTGCAAGCGGTTCGCTAAGCCCAAGCTCCTCAAGCTGCTTTTGCATCTTGCCCGAGTCGCCTTTTCCAAGCTTAGAGAACTTCTCCATGTAATCAAAGGCGAGCTGCTGCTCGTAGCCAAGCTCGCCATCCTTCTTCCTCTCTTCAAGTATCTCCATGACTTCGGATACGGATGCAAGCCTGCCCTCATCCCTTTTCTTTCCAATCATAAATCGCACCAACTAAGCGTTAATTGCTACATATATAGGAAACACGTTAAAGAAAAAGCTTTGTGCACGCTTCAGTCAGTAAATAAATCTGCCGGTCAAAGGGCCAATGCAAAATATCCAAAAGAAGGGTTTTAAACTTAGTTCATGATAATTAAATTGGTGTTCAGTTGGATACTCGTGAGGCATATCTCAAGGTAGAGGAAGAGCTCAAGAAGCACATAGCAGGAAAGAAGGAAGTAATAGAGATGCTTTTCATAGGCCTTGTAGCAAACGGCCACGTACTTCTTGAAGGGGTGCCAGGAGTCGCAAAGACCACAATGTCAAAGGCATTGGCGGACACAATCCAGGCAGAGTTCAAAAGAATACAATGCCTTCCAGACCTCACACCCATTGACATCATAGGCGATGTATATACTGATGAAAACAACGAGCCAAAGTTCAACAAGGGTCCGATCTTTACAAACATACTCCTTATGGACGAACTTAACAGGGCGCCTCCAAAGACCATGGGCGCATTCCTAGAGGCCCTCGAAGAGCGCCAAGTGACAATAGGCGGTATGGACATGCAGTTGCCCAGGCCATTTATGGCGGTAGCAACGCAGAACCCGCTGCGCATAGAAGGGACTGAGCCTCTTCCAAAGGTACTTGCAGACAGGTTCATAATGAAGATAGACGTAGGCTATCCGAGCATAGAGGAAGAGGAGCAGATGCTAAGATTAAAGGAGGCGGAGTACAGAGTGGTCACCCAAAAGATCCTGACAACGCAGGATGTAATAAACATGCAAAAAGAGGCAAAGACCGTTACCATGTCTGATGATGTTGCAAAATTCATAACTAGCCTTGTAGATGCTACAAGAAAAGAGATGCACGTAGTAATGGGCGCAAGCCCCAGGGCAGACATCGCATTCCTTAACTGCGCAAAGGCAAAGGCGCTAATTGAGGGAAGAAAGGAGGTAAGCCAGGAAGATGTAAGATTCCTCGCTAAGCCTGTGCTGAGCCACCGCATTGTGGTAAGGTCAACCGGAGGAATCGGAGTAAATGGAATTATAGACGGGCTTCTCGCGACCATGTAGTCAATGCCTCTGTATATGTGGTGTGATGATGGGTTTTGGGCCCTCATGGAACATGCATGTTCGCAAGAAAAATACACCGATGCTCCATATCTTCATTATTGATTGCTAGTGTGGAACTGCTGCATTTGTACCTGCTTAGAATTTTGCCTAAGTAAAGCTAATTCAGGCTACGGTTTCCCAAAAACCTGCTCTGCGTCATGGTCATACGGGGACCTAAATGAGGTATCCGGATGTTTTTCAGCAAATTCCAGCACATTCTTTATGCGATCAATCACTGACGGGTGCGTGCTGCCTTTGAAACTTCTTTCCATACTCTTAAAATACTGCTCAGCTTCTATACGTTCTATCCTGTTCATATTCTTGCCGTTGAATAAAAATTCCAAGAAGTTCAAGCCATAGGTTGGATTAACTTTAACTAGTGCTCTCACTGCCGTTTCAAGGCCGGATGTTTTTAGCATCTCTACGTCTGCCATTTTCTCTCTTTTTCTGCTAAGAAAGTTCCCTACAGGCATTGCTACAAAAGTTGTACACACAAAGACCGATCCGATCAGAGTAACCGCACTCATATAAACTCTATCAAGAATGCTGATGGATTTTACACCGTCAAGATAATAATTCTCTAAAATCACATTATTCATTGAAGGAAGCAGAATAATGGCTCCTACAATTTTATTATGTACTCTATTAATCAATTTCGACTTAAAATGTCCCAATTCATGCCCCATAATTGCCTCGCATTCTTTTTTTGTATAAATCTCTTTTATGCCATAATCAAACTTAACTGATTCAGGATCCCACCAAAATTGACCGAGTCTCACTGAAGCTTGTATAGACTCCTTAACACTCACCTCTTCAGGTACCCTGACTCCAATTCTTTCCCCAACCTCTTCAGCAACCATACGAAGTTCCGCTTCGAATGCCCTCTTGCGCTCATCGTAGGCTTTGAGGTCATCGTGTGCATGCCTAAGCGCACCAATTAATTCAGGGGGCATCATGGTAATTAGCTGTTCGTGATCAATCTTCTTCCTAAATATCATAAGATGGAGATAACTTTACATCATATATAAAACAGACGGTTCTAGTTGTAACTATGTGGCATCCCGCATTATTGACACCTCGACAAAGTTTAAGACTCCTTCGATAGAAGAATTAGACATGAAACACGTGTCAATGAGAAAAGTTCGTTATGCAGCCTATAAGCAGGAGCACCAGAAGTATCTTATTCAGTGGAGACTTCTTGGATTTGAGGTGCTCGATCTCTCTTCTCTCCTTTACGCGGACTATATCCTCATATGTTATATCTCCCCTGGCTTGTGGCTTAGAAGCGCCATTCCCTTCTCTAGCTTTTTCAGAATGTGGCCATATGCTCATTATTACAACCTCTAGCGAAAAGGCCAAGGATGCCTTGCGTTTGGGTGCGAATAAGGCAATAATAATAGGAAATAGTGAAGAAATGCTGAAACATTCCGGAAGTTTTGACCTCATAATAGACACGGCATCTTCTAAGCATGATCTGGGCCGGTTTCTTGAACTGCCTAAACGAAACGGAAAAATGGTGATGGTAGGACTACCAAGCCAACCTCTCGAGATACGGCCTTTTTTAATTGTTGATGGACATCGCATTCTTGCAGGCTCTGGTTTAGGGGGAATAAAAGGCACGCAGGAGATGCTTGACTACTGTGAAGAATATGGGATTGTAAGTGATGTAGAGGTAATACCAATCCAGAAAGTCAACGAAGCCTATGAGCGTATAATCAAAGGAGATGTGAAGTATATGTTTGTAATAGATATGTCCTCAATCTGAAGGACAACTCTTAAGCCACAGGGTATTGCCTGGGCTAATAATGACGGCCAGTGTGTTACTACTTCTTGCTTAGATGACAAAATGGTCTGAAAGCGTACGCTCAGCTATGGCGTTGGAAAACGATTCCGGTGCCTATTTTAACGCAACATTTTTATATATCATAATATGATATATGGTGCATGGCAGACATAGAAATTAAGAACATGGTAAAACTTTTCACAATACTCTTACTTAGCGAAGGCGAGCAGCATGGATATGATATCATGAAGAAGGTGGAAAGCAGGATTGGAAAGAAGGCTAGTCCTGGTCAGATATACCCGTTCTTGAAGCAGCTTAAGAAATAATTAATAACTTAGCACGCAGCATATTGACCGATAAAGTACTTTATGGAATAGACAGATAGTAGTATAACTATAGTTATGTCAACGGCTACAGAAGCTCTTTCTAGC
>JAGWHH010000038.1 GCA_028866935.1 Microcaldota archaeon
AATTTCTGCTATATTTATTAATTTAAACTGCCATACAATATAAGTCTGCAGCATAATGCTTTTCAACAGAGATTTCAATGGGGAAAATATTGATAATAGGCGCAGGAGGAGTTGCAAGGGTTGTCGCACACAAATGCGCTCAAGTTCCTGAGGTCTTTACGGAAATAATCTTGGCAAGCAGGACTCTTTCTAAGTGCAATCAGATAAAGAAGGAAATTAAGGAAAAGACAGGAATTGATATACATACGGCGCAAGTTGATGCAGACAATGCAAAGGAGCTTGCCTCTCTGATAAAGAAATTCAAGCCAGACCTGGTTGCAAACCTTGCGCTGCCATACCAGGACCTAAGCATAATGGACGCATGTCTCGATGCCGGAGTAAACTATATGGACACTGCAAACTACGAGCCACCAGAAGTAGCGCATTTCGAATACAGCTGGCAATGGGCCTATCAGGAAAAATTCAAGAAGAAGGGGCTGATGGCAGTTTTAGGCTGCGGATTTGATCCCGGGGTATCAAACATCTTCTGCTCTTATGCCCAGAAGCATCTTTTCGACCAGATAAACTATATCGACATACTGGATTGCAATGCAGGAAGCCATGGCCATCCTTTTGCAACCAACTTCAATCCAGAAATAAACATTAGGGAGGTAACTCAGGTAGTTAGGCATTGGGACGAAGGCAAATGGGTTGAGACGCCGCCGATATTAGACGGCGGAAGCGTTCATTTTACGTTCGATTACCCCACAGTTGGGCCAAAAGAAAGCTACCTTCTTTATCACGAAGAGCTTGAATCCCTGGCAAAAAACATCAAGGGCCTAAAAAGGATAAGATTCTGGATGACTTTCTCTGACAATTACATAACTCACCTAAAAGTTCTGCAGAACGTCGGCATGACAAGAATAGATGAAGTTGATTATGAAGGCAAAAAGGTTATACCAATCAGATTTCTTAAATCGATACTTCCAGATCCTGCAAAGTTGGGTTCAAACTATACTGGCAAGACTGTAATCGGCAATGTCATGACTGGCACAAAGAACGGCAAAAAGAAGTCAGTATACATATACAACGTCTGCGATCATGCCCAGGCCTTCAAGGAGGTAGGGGCGCAGGCAATATCCTACACCACAGGAGTTCCTGCCATGATCTGCGCTATGCTGATGATAAAGGGCGTATGGAAAGGCACTGGCGTTTTCAATACAGAGCAGCTTGATCCTGATCCTTTCATGGAAGCCTTAAACAAGTACGGGCTCCCCTGGACGCAGACTGAATTCAAAGGCAAGCTTTTGGAGTAGATGAACTATGCAGGAAAGCAACTTTTACTTGGGGGAGCTTAAGAACTTCCCACAACAAATGACCGATTCGATAGAGACTCCGTGCTTTGTGGTGAACGAAGGCCTTCTAAGGAACAACCTGGAGGTACTGTCTACTGTAAAGAAGCGTACAGGGGCCAAAGTACTGCTGGCCCTTAAAGCTTTTGCCATGCACAGCACATTCCCACTCATTAGCAGATATCTTGATGGCGTGTGCGCAAGCGGGCCTATAGAGGCGCAATTAGGCTACGAAAAGTTTAGGAAGGAAGTCCACACATACTCGCCTGCATATTCCTCTGAAGATATCAAGAAGGCAGTAAAGTATTCCGATACTATAATTTTCAATTCTATTTCCCAATGGGAAAAATACCGCACCACGATAAAGAAGAGCAAGAAACGTATAGAGGTAGGACTGAGGGTTAATCCTGGATGGTCAGAAGTGGAAACTGACCTATACAATCCAGTAATCCCTGGCTCGAGGCTCGGAGTGCTTCCAAAAGACCTGGAAGGGCAGGACCTTACGGGAATAGACGGACTGCATTTCCATGCGTTATGCGAACAGAATTCAGATGTGCTCACGCGCGTGCTGAAATCTTTCGAGAAAAGCTACGGCAAATACATAAAACAGATGAAATGGATCAATTTTGGCGGAGGGCATCACATAACCAGAAAAGACTATGACGTTGAGCTTCTCATAAAAACGATAAACGATTTCAAGAAGAAATACAAGGTCCAAGTCCACATTGAGCCTGGTGAAGCTGTAGCACTAAACGCAGGAGTTCTGGTATCTACAGTGCTCGACGTAGTGCATAATGGGGTGGATATAGCCATTCTAGACACATCTGCAGAAGCCCACATGCCCGATGTTTTGGCACAGCCATACCGCCCAAACATAATAGGCGCAGGAAAACTTGGAGAGCAGAAATACGCTTATCGTCTCGGGGGGATGACCTGCCTGGCCGGCGATATCATCGGCGATTACTCATTTGCAAAGCGGCTTAAGCCAGGTGACAGGCTGGTATTCTTGGACATGGCCCACTACTCGATGGTTAAGACCACAACCTTCAACGGTGTAAGGCACCCTTCAATAGCACTGCACAATCCAGATACAGGAAAGACAATGATAATAAAGAGATTCGGATATAGAACATATGCTGACAGACTGTCATAAATGGAGAAACAGGTTTATCGATGAGCAATAATCGCTACTTAAAGGAGAAGGTCAAGCACATAAGCATAGAGACCAATAGCATAACTGATCTGGTTGACTCATTCTCATCAATGGCATTCCAATCAAGGAATCTTGCAAATGCCGCCAAGATATACAACATGATGCTGGAAGATAAGGACTGCACAATAATACTATGTCTTGCAGGCTCTCTTTTCAGTGCAGGGCTGAAGAGGCTGGTTTACGATATGGTAAACCACAACATGGTCGATGCGTTAGTCTCCACAGGCGCAATAATTGTGGATCAGGACTTTTTTGAAGGTCTCGGCTTTAGCCATTACCAGGGAACCCCTGCAGTAAACGACGAAGATCTAAGGAAGAAGCGCATAGACCGAATATATGACACTTTCATAAGCGAAGACGAGCTTAGGGCGTGCGACAACACCATAAACAAAATAGCAGAATCGTTGCCGCACAGGCCGTATTCTTCAAGGGAATTCATAATAGAGATGGGAAGGTATCTTGACAAGAAAGGCAAGAACAAGGAATCTGTGGTTCTTGCAGCTTACAAAAAGGGTGTCCCAATATTCGTGCCGGCATTCTCAGACTCAAGCGCAGGATTCGGCTTTGTCAAGCACCAATGGAATAGCAAGGGCAGCAGCGTTTCGATAGATTCTGTTAAGGACTTCCTTGAGCTTACAAAGGTAAAGATCAATTCAAAGGAAACAGGAATACTCATGATTGGCGGAGGCGTGCCGAAAAACTTCACGCAAGACACAGTTGTGGCGTCAGAGATTCTAAACAAATCTGCCCCAATGCACAAATACGCAGTGCAGATAACTGTGGCCGATGAAAGGGATGGCGCGCTGTCCGGATCAACCCTGAAGGAGGCGCACTCGTGGGGTAAGGTAAATTCCAACAATACTCAGATGGTATATGCAGAGGCAACACTTGCAATGCCTATCTTGGCATCCTATGCCTATCATAAGGGTTCATGGAAGTCCAGAAAGCCAAAGAATCTAAATAAAATGCTTGAGAAATGAAAGTATGCCAAAAAAAATAGACAACGAAGAAGTTACAATAGGTCTAATCCAGATGAGCATGAGTGAAAGTCCACAGGAGAATCTGGACAAGGCACTAAAAAGGATAGATGAAGCTGCAAAAAAGGGCGCAAACATCATATGCTTGCCTGAGCTCTTCAAGTCAAGATACTTCTGCCAAGAAGAGAATGCTGAAAACTTCGCACTTGCAGAAACAATCCCCGGAGATACTACAGAGGCAATCTCAAAATCAGCAAAAAAGAACGATACTGCAGTAATAGCTGGCATATTTGAAAAAAGGACCAGAGGCCTTTACCATAATTCATCAGTTGTCATAGATGCAACAGGCAAGCTTATAGGGATGTACAGGAAGATGCATATTCCAGATGATCCAAGCTTCTACGAGAAGTTCTATTTTACGCCTGGAGATCTCGGATTCAAAGCGTACAACACAAAATACGCAAAGGTAGGCACACTTATATGCTGGGACCAGTGGTATCCCGAAGCAGCGCGTCTCACATCATTGCTCGGAGCGCAGATACTTTTCTATCCCACTGCCATAGGGTGGCTTCCCGGAGAGGAGGAAGCTGCAAAAGAGATGAAGTCTGCATGGGAAACCATACAAAGGTCTCACGGAATAGCAAACGGGGTCTTTGTTGCAGCAGTAAACCGCGTAGGAAAGGAGGGAAATATGAAATTCTGGGGGTCATCATTCATATCGGGGCCTTTCGGCGAGATAATAGCAAAAGCAAGTCCTGACAAGGAGGAGATACTCCTAGCAAAGTGCGACCTAAGCACAATAGATTCCACCAGGCAGGGATGGCCATTCCTCAGGGATAGGCGTATAGATGCCTACAAAGGCATAACTTCAAGGTTTCTTGACTAAGATATGACTTATAACCTGGTAATCCCATGCCAAAAGAAGTCCCGCTAAATATCGGATACAAAATGCCAGCAGAATGGCTAATGCATGAGGCTACATGGCTTTCATGGCCAAAGAATCCGGATTCTTTTCCAGGCGAAATACTAAAAGAAGTCGAAAATGCATATATAGAGATTATCAGCGCACTGTCAAAAAACGAAAAAGTAAACCTTCTAGTCGACAATGAGGACTATGAGAAAAGGGTTAGGGACATGCTCAAATCAAAAGGCATAAGCGACAATGTCTTCTTGCATAGGATTTCGACTTCAGATGTCTGGTTCAGGGACTACGGGCCCATATTCATAACCCTAAATGCCCAAGGCAGAAGAGAGATCGCATTCACGCACTGGATATTCAATGCATGGGGCAACAAATATGAGGATCTTAAGAAGGATTCCGGCATACCTGAAAGGCTTCCGCTAGGAAAGATTCCCAAGTTCAAAATACCAATGGTGCTTGAAGGCGGCTCAATAGATGTCAATGGGCTTGGGACCTGCCTTACCACAGAACAATGCCTGCTTAACAAGAATCGCAACCCCGACCTTAACAGGGAGCAGATAAGCCAATACCTGAAGGATTATCTTGGCGCCACAAATATAATTTGGCTTGAGGAAGGGATTGCAGGGGATGACACTGACGGCCATGTTGACGACATTGCCAGATTTGTAAACAGGAATACTGTTGTATGCGCGCTTGAGAATGACCCAAACGACGAGAACTACGAACCTCTCAATAAAAACTTCGAGTTGCTTAAACAGGCTAAGGATCAGGACGGAAACAAATTAAATGTAATAAGCCTCCCAATGCCATCCAAAGTTACGTACGACGGGCAGAGGCTTCCTGCAAGCTATTGCAACTTCTACATTGCAAACAAAAAAGTGCTAGTGCCAATATTTAATGATGATAACGACAAAAAAGCTCTAAGCATACTAAAAGAGCTCTTCCCAGGTAGAGAAGTTATCGGAATAAACTGCAGGGCCCTTGTCTACGGATTCGGGGCAATACACTGCGTTACACAGCAGCAACCCAAGATATGAATTCGGCAATAGACGAGCATTGGTTCGCCTTTTTAAATCTGGTTTAACAACAGGCTATTAGTGAAAGTCATGGCGACCCAACTTAGACCCGTTGATAGCTCACAGATCCAGCGAAGAAACGAGCTCAGACTAATAAAAAGAGAAGGCAAACCAGAAGTCACCAAACCTACAATAACCGAGTTTGTAGACGGGTCCAGAAAGGTATTTAGTACACATAAGAACGGCGGAGGCCTTGTCGAAGAGGGCAGAAATGTGGCAATTTCAGATGATGTCTACATCTCTGCGCAAAGCAGAGTGCTTGCCAAAGCCGAAGTTCACGCCGACGTTGCTGCAATATACGGGAAAGGCACAAACATAACAAGAGTGTACAAACAGTATTATGATTAAATCCCGAACTAAAAACTGATTTGTATTTAATTGTTTGGACTTATCATATCAGCATGATAGGAAACTTTATGGACCTTCTTACCAAGAAGGCGCCAGAATTTCCCAAAGGATATACCTGGTTCAATACCAAGGAGCCTCTTTCTCTAAGCAAATTAAAGGGGCATGTTGTAGTATTGGACTTCTGGACGTACTGCTGCATAAACTGCATGCATGTCCTTCCTGTCCTCTCAAAGATACAGGAGCATTACCAAGGCAAGCCAGTGATAGTAATAGGGGTTCATTCAGCGAAATTCAAGAACGAGGAAAATCCTGACAACATCGAACATGCAATAGAGAGATATGCAGTAAAGCATCCGGTTGTTGTTGATAAAAAACATCACATATGGGGGTCTTATTTTGTTAGCGCATGGCCTACAACAATAATAATAGGCCCAAACGGAAAGGTTGCATACAAGCTTGCTGGAGAATACAGCTACAACCAGATGGTGCAGCTTATAGATGACGTGCTAAGCAACTCAAGCCAAGCTGGCACACTTGCAAAGTCAAGGATCAAGATCGAACAAAAGAGCATCCAACAGCACAGGCACGGAACGCTATCTTTCCCAGGCAAGATGTCGTTTTCACGGGATAAGGACAAGTTTGCCCTAAGCGACTCAAACAACAACAGAATTCTGATAATAAAGGCATCAACAGGCAAGATACTGATCCAGATCGGCAGCCGTGAAAGCGGCCTTATGGACGGCAGCTTCAAGGAAGCAAGATTCTGGCGGCCGCAGGGAGTTCTGTGGCAAGACGACAAGATATACGTTGCAGACACTGAGAACCACGCACTGCGCGAGATTGATTTGCCTTCGAAAAAGGTCAAGACTCTTGCAGGAACCGGCCAAAAGGGCAAGTACGTTGAATTCGGGATAAAGTATCCAAGATCAACAGAGCTAAGTTCTCCATGGGACCTTGCATGCGATGGGAAGACAATATTCATCGCAATGGCCGGACTACACCAGATATGGGGCTACGATATCAAGACTGGGCACGTATCCGTATTTGCAGGGAATGGGAGGGAGGATGTCATAGACGGGCCTGCTGCTCTTGCAGAGCTTGCCCAGCCAAGCGGGCTATGGTATAAGTCAGGAACGTTATATGTCGCAGATAGCGAGGCATCTGCCATACGTTCAATAGCGCTCAAGTCAGGTTACGTAAGCACGCTTGCAGGAGGAGAGGGCCTCTTCTTTTTTGGGGACAAGGACGGCTCGCTGTTCTCAGCGCAGCTTCAGCATCCCCTGGGGGTATGCGAGCAGGACGGAACAACATATGTCGCAGACACCTACAACAGCTCAATAAAGGCAATTGACCTTAACGAGAAGAATGTTACGATACTTGTAGGAAACAAGGAGAAGTCAGTTTGCAAGTTTGATGACCCAAATTGCGATACTCTTGGTCTGTATGAACCAAGCGATGTCAAGTCTGATGGAAAGGACATATATATCGTAGATACCAATAATCATCTTGTAAGAAAATTTGAAACAAACAGCAAACTACTTAAGACGCTTGATATTAAGTGATATTATGCAGTTTTTGGAGGAACTCAGATTCCTAAAGGAGCAGTTAAAAGTCAACGAAGCAATAGATCTTCCCAGGAAATTCGACAATATCGTAGTTGCAGGGATGGGCGGCTCAGGGATTTCAGGCAAGATTTTTCAGGAACTGTACTCCGAAAAGCCGGTCTTTCTTGTAGAAGACTATGAAATTCCCAATTTCGTATCAAAAAATACTTTATTCATAGGCATAAGCTACTCAGGCAGTACACAAGAGGTCCTAACTGCAACCAAGAGCGCAGTAAAGAAGGAAGCAAGCACAGTGACAATCAGCGCGGGCGGCGAGCTGGCAGACCATGGCGATCAGCACATCAACATCCCGCGCAAGGACCTGCAGCCAAGGTCGGCAACAGGATACATGCTCACGCCTTTTCTCAGAGGATTCAAAATATGCAGCGAATCTGAAATAAAGGAAGCATACAAACTGCTTTCAGATCTGGATGGCGACCACAAAGAATGCAGCAAGCATGCAAAAGCAATTGCTGATGCACAAGCAATACCTGTAATATATGGGGTAAGGCCATTCAAGAGCGTAGCCTATAGGTGGAAGACCCAGTTCAACGAGAATTCAAAGATTATTGCTTATTCAGGCAGCTTCCCCGAGCTCAACCACAACGATACGATGGCCATAGCCAAGACCTACAGGAAGAAGGGCTTCTACTACTTCACATTCAGTCCTCAAGACAAAAGGATTCTTAGAAGGATACAAGTGACCGAAAAGATTACAAACTCAAAGTTTGCCATTATCGATCCGAAGGGTTCGGGACCTGTGGCGCAAACGCTATACCTTATACACTATGGAGATTACGTGTCTTACGAAGTCGGAATGCTTAGGGGGGTTGATCCAACAGATGTGTCGCTCATACAGAAGCTGAAAAGCGAGATATCAAAATAGTCAGTAATCAAGCAGTCTATTCATATTGCCAAACAGTATGCGTTCCCTATCTAGGTTTGACAGCTTTGCCTTCTTTACCTTCATCAATTCAATCTCAGGGTCTGAAAGTGGGCTATCCGAACCAAATACCAGTTTTCTAGATCCTACCCTGCCTACAATTGCGCCGATAAGGTAGTCTGTGGATAATGCTGACGTATCTACGTACATGTTTTCATGCTGCTTGACGTAATCGAACGCCTCAGTGGATATGCCTGCAAAATGTGCAAGTATTAATTTCATTTCAGGGAACTTCTCGCCCAAGAGCATGACGTGTTCAGGGCGGCTGTTCTTGCAGGTCTCCATTCTTGTATGGATGATCAGCGGCTTTCCTGATTCAGAGATCTCTTTGTATAACGGATAGAATGCAGAATCTAAAGGATCAAAGTCCTGGGCCCTAGTATGCAGCTTTACTCCAGAAAAGGCATCTCCCTTAAGCAGCTCCCTAAGTTTTTTCGGACTTGTGTTATTAGGATCAAACCTAAGGAATGGTATTATTGAGTCACTCCTCAGCTTTGACAGCTTCATGCTTGATGCAATCAAGTTATTCTCGTCAAAAGGAAACACCACTGCCTTGTCTATTCCATACCTCTTCATCTTGCGCTTTAGCTCCACAGCTGACTGGCGCTGGTTAAAGCCATTCTTATCAACGCCAATATGATTATGGCAGTCTATTATCATTTGACCATCAGTTATTCAAGTTCAAGCCTTAATCCCTTCAGGAACTTTTTCCTGGTATTATTCCTGAACAGTTCCAACGCCTTTTCTGCAGGTGTAACTCCCTTTTCAAGCCTTTCATACAACGGTACAAGATACCCTGTATTTTCACCAGAATTCCTAAGTCCTTTCTTGGCAATCTCTAGCATCTCTCCAGTTATTTCACTCATGCATGATGACGTGCCTTCAACGCGAGCATCAAGCCCCCGCCTTATTACGTCCCTTCTAGCGTCTGCAAGCGCTCCCTGGTTTTCACTAAGTTCACCGACTAAGCCTCTTGCTCCATTTATGTTGACTGACAATCCCTTAATCAAAGCTCCAACTGCCATTATCTCGCTTATAGAGGGCTGTAATGCTGGGCACCGCGATTCAACTGTACCAAATTCACTTTTTGGCCTTGCTTCCCACCATACAGTGCCCTCTAAAACCTGTACATCTCCTAAAGTTGGGGATATGATCAATCTTGATTTTCCATTTCTGCCTCCAAGAATTTCAACATCCGTCTCGCCATCGATCATAAACGATTTAAAGCTGTGTGGCGGAGGCGCATGCATCATATAGTCAAGGCCTCTTTTTGTGATGAACGGTGGAAAATTAGTAAAATAATCCCAAAAGTGGTCAAGGTCCCGAAACACTGCCACTCCAGTCCTTCCTATATTGTTTTGAGGGTGATACTGGTAGTTGTTCCTGTCCCAGATTGTGCTCCTATAGTCTAAATATCCCGTGTCCTGCCCTAATGCTATTGGGCTGTTAGCAGATATCCCTATTATTGGAACCGAGAGTACATTGAGGGTGTTAAGCGTTTCTATAAAGTCTTCCCTGGTTACATCGACATGTATTTGGCTTGCTGCGCTCAGAGTATGTTCATATACGCTAGGTCCTAGGAAGTCCAACATTGCTATATATCTCTCCTTCGGAGCCATATTTTCTTTTCTTGGGGGCGTGTATGGCTGCATCCCTGACCCTAAAATGTAAATGTTGAAAGACTCCGCCACCTCTGCAACTGCGCCAATAAACTGTTTTAGATAAACTTCTGATTCTGCAAGGGTGCGTGTAGCAGGAAATCCTATTTCAAGTTGTCCTGTGCCAACGTCAGTGCCTATTACAACTTTATGTCCGTTTATACTTTTTTCCAGTTCATATCCATTGACAACGTCATAACTCCTATCAGTTTGAGCTAATGCTTTTAGTATCCTACCCATATCCCTAAGCGAGATCATCTCTCCAGCTCTAGAATGCGCAGGTCCATAAACCAGCGGAAACTCTACCTCAAAACCAACCTTTTTTGAAGCGTTTCCATCAAATCGTTGGAAGTATTCAGTTTTTAACTTTTTTTCAATCGTTACCATGTCAATCTAACTATTAATCTATTTTGCATAAAAGTACAAAAAGCTCGTTTGCGCGTTTATGCAGTGGCTATCTGCAAGGCAAACAAAGATATTGGCACAAATAGCGCCCGACCTATGAAATCGAGACTCGCGCTGAGCCCGACTGAAGCGGAAGGCGTATTGTACATGATATCCAATAGACCTTTCTGCGGAGTTATATTTAAATATTTCGTTAAAAACAGACTTTGGGACAAAAATAGTCAATCATCTTTTATAACCAAATAGACCTCCTTTCCAACATATTCCTT
>JAGWHH010000039.1 GCA_028866935.1 Microcaldota archaeon
TAAAAGAAGTGCAGGAGAGGGGCGGTATGGATTTCGACGAAAGGGAGATAGAAAGAACAAGGCGTAGAATGGTAGTTTTAGAATCGAAATACTCGGAGGTTTTCATTCCGGAAATACATCCGCTCTCATTTAAATATGCTGACGATTTATCAAACCAACCTACAGTGATAGGTGGTCGCAGCAGAATATATACGCCTGCTATGAAATCGGACCTTTTTGTTGCCTCAAGGGAGATAGGCAAGGCAGGGATTTATGCAATGTTCAGTGGGACTGGGGCTGCGAAGGAGCAAAACTTGCGTTTGGTGAGGCATGCACGTGAGACTGGACTTGAAGTTTACATGCCGCCTTGGGAGGAAACAGTTGAAGGTGCGGTAAAGGCCTCTCCGGCAGTTTTATCGGACGAGAAAATTTTGGCAGTTTTTGGCAGGAGTGGCTGGGGAACTGGATGGCAGGTTCAGAATCTTGCAAAGGCCTGGTTAGTGACCAAGTACGATGCCGGAGACGATCCTGAGATATATTTCAATAATATTACAATTGAAGCACTTAACATTGGAAGGGTTCTGGGGCAAGAGGGGATAGATCTGCAGGAATTTAAAAGTCTCCTCGAGGAGCTACCTTCTGAATTAAGAAGAGTGACTAGTGGACAAAAAGAAAGGTTTGGAACCCTAAATGGCATAGAGTATGTAGCTAGAATCATTGCTGATGACCTGATATCCTAAAATAAGGATATGGCAAAATTTCTGTAACGTGGAAAAAAACCAACATAAATCCGCTGTATTTAAAAACCAGTGTTTTATTTTCTATACAGTGTTTTACAAGTCTTTTTTCTAGATGGTTTTTAAATAGATAAGTACACTACACATAGTATAAGGTGGATTGGCGTAATACTATATATTGTGTGAGATGGTTCTATGGATGACACTAAGGAAAAAGAGAAAATTGTCGAAAATGCAAGCACTATGACTGAGGTTGAGCAGATCACATTGCCCAAGGAGACACTTGAGTTCTTCAAGGGGGATGAAATCCGCGCTCGCGTCTTCTTTGAAAAGTATGCCCTGAAGGATGAGAATGGCAAGACTGCTGAAACACTGCCTAAACAGATGTGGATGAGGGTAGCAAAGGCAATAGCAGAAGTTGAGACTACTGAAGGAAAGAAGGCAGAATGGGAAGAGAAGTTTCGATGGCTGCTCACAGACTTTAGGTTCCTCCCTGGCGGAAGAATACTTTTCGGTGCAGGACAATCAAGGAAGTCTACATTACTGAACTGCTATGTAATACCCGTAAAGGATGACACGATAGAGGCAATATTTGATTGGTGCAAAGAGGCGGCACGCACATACAGCTATGGAGGAGGAGTAGGCACGGATATTAGCATATTAAGGCCGCGAAATTCCCCAGTAAACAACTCTGCAGTTGTTTCTACTGGATCGGTTTCATTCATGAACATTTTCAGCGAGACTACACATACAATAGGTCAGCATGGAAGGCGTGGGGCGCTAATGATAACACTCAGCGTCGACCATCCAGACATAATGGACTTCATAAGGGTAAAGAGAAACCTCGCAAATGTCAGATACGCAAACATCAGCGTAAGGATAACTGACGAGTTCATGAAGGCAGTAAAAGAGGACACGGAGTTCAAGCTTAGGTTCCAGAACAAGACAGTAGGGAAAATAGAGAGGACCGTAAGGGCAAGAGACGTATGGAAGGAACTTGTGACATCGGCGCGCGACTGGGCAGAACCAGGGCTCATATTCTGGGACAGTGTAAAGAGGTACTCGCCTAGCGAGTACAACGGAATGGAGGTAATTAGCACAAACCCGTGCAGCGAGCAGCCACTTCAGCCTTATGGAGCCTGCGACCTTGGAAACGTTAACCTTTCAGCATTTGTAACTAACCCGTTCAGCGACAATGCAGCACTTGACTGGGAGGGACTGGAAAAAACCATCAGGTATGGGGTAAGGTTCCTTGACAACGTCCTTGACTACAACATGGACAAGCACCCGCTTAAGGAGCAGACTGAGGCAGGAAGAAACAGCAGGAGGATAGGAATAGGGATAACGGGCCTTGGAGACATGCTTGTAAAGCTGAAGGTCAGGTATGACACAGATAAGGCTCTTGCAATAGTAGATGACATATTCAACAGGATGAAGCTCATCTCATATGACGAGAGCATACAGATTGCAAGGGAAAAGGGCTCATTCAAGCTCTTTGATGCGCAAAAGCACCTTACAATGCCATTCATCCAGACTCTTCCAAAGGAAGTGCAGGACAAGATAGCGCAGTATGGACTAAGGAATGTGTGCATACTTACAGTGCCTCCTACAGGCAGCGTTTCTGTGCTTGCAGGAACTTCAAGTGGCATTGAGCCAATATTCGCATTCAGCTACACAAGAAGGAGCGAATCCCTTAGCCAGGAATACTTCAAGGTCTACCATCCTCTTGCGCTTGAATATATGAAGCTGTTCAATGTTGCTGAAGAGAATGACCTTCCTGAGTTCTTCGTGCCTGCGCACAAGATAAAGCCGGAATTCAGGGTCAGGCTGCAGGGAATAATACAGAGCCATATTGACAGCGCAATCTCTTCAACAGTCAACCTTCCTAGGGAGACTTCGGTTGAGCAGGTAGAGAAGATATACTTCCAGGCTTGGGAAGCTGGATGCAAGGGCATAACAGTGTACAGGGAAGGCTCAAGAGAGGGAATACTCATAACTGATGAACAGGCACAGAAGAACCTGAACCTGAAGAAGAACGCTGCACAGGCAGAGGCCATGTCAGTAAAGGAATGGTCAAGGGACAGGATACTTACTGGGCAGACAATGAGGCTTCAGATGCAGGGGGCGGCGCTTTACGTTACGGCCAACTTCGATTCCACATCAATGAGAGAGGTGTTCATAAACCTTGGAAAGACCGGAAGCGAGGAAAAGAGCTATACAGAGGCCATGGGCAGGCTGATAAGCAGGTACCTGCAGCTTGGTGGAAGCGTTGAGGATGTTGTTTCAAGCCTAAAGGGCATAAAGTCGAGCTCCTCGATAACATGGGACAAGGGCATGAAGCTTTACAGCGTTCCCGATGCGATAGCAAAGTCTCTTGAACTGATGGCTGGAATAGTCAACCCCGCAACTGCAGCATCAATACTAAAGGATGTTAAAGTAACTTCGGAGCTTGAGACAGGTAAGCAGGCATCAATAACAGAAAAGGGAGTAACTGAGGGTGCGATAATAAAGCCTGACAAATGCCCTTCGTGCCAAGAAGACACGCTGGTAAATGAGAATGGGTGTTTCACTTGCATGTCCTGCAGTTACACCAAGTGCGAGTAATTAAGATGCAGGGTTAATCAAGGCCCTGCGCTTTTCTTTCCTGCGCTTCCTTCTTGAAGGCCTCATCTTGCAGTATCTTTATCATCTCCTCTGGCATTACCTCAAACTTGTTGCACCAATCCCTTCCTGTCATTACCAGATTGTACGGCAATAACTCAGGAAAGATGCACTTACCATTTGTCATGAGGTCTGCGTTTAGCACATCTGAGGGCCTAAACCATTTGCATGCAAGACAGTTCTGTGTCTGCCATGTGACTCTTTTCAAGCCTATCTTATCTTCTGGCATGATGTCTTTATGCAGGTCAAAGATTAATAGCGTTTGCGTATTTTACCCTAACAGATCTTTGCCTTTAAGATAATCAAAGATCAATTGCCCGGTAAGAGCTATCTTATCCCTATCAGCATATGTCAACCATGAGGCAGTTTCAATCTCTGATGCGGGTTTGATCTTTCCTTTGAAGTCTCCAGTATAGCAGGTAATTTTTACCATGGTTCCCATAGGCTTTGCGTGTGCTTGAGCTTCAAATGCTTCAACAAATTTCAACGTGTTTGGAATTAAGTCGATACTTAATTCCTCTTTGATCTCTCTTAGAAGGGCTTGTTCGTCACTCTCTCCTGCCTCCCTCTTGCCCCCAGGCATGTAGTAGATGTCTTTGCCTTTTGACTTTGTGCATAGGATTTTCTTGTCCTTTAGGTAAATCCAGCCAAGTTTGTCTATTTTATCTGGCATGTTTTCACTTCTTTCTTTTAGGCGCCTTTTCCAAAGTTGAGACGTACTTCCTGAACTCCTCAGGAGAATCGAAGTTGTAGTATACGCTTGCGAACCGTATGTATGCAACTGGATCTATGCTGAATAGCTCCTTTACCACCATGTCGCCAATCTTCCTTGACTCTATCTCCTTTATGCCCTTTGACCTGAGCTTCATCTCTATCTTGTCAACTATGCCATCCATCTTCTCTCTTGAGATATTTCTCTTCGCGCTCGCCTTCATTATTGCATTCAGTATCTTGCTTTTGTCAAAAGGCTGCCTTGTCGCATCGCGCTTTATCACTGTTATGGCTTCGGCCTCTACCCGCTCATAGGTCGTGAATCTCTTTTTGCAGGATTCACACTGCCTTCTCCTCCTAATGGACTCCCCGTCCATGACCTCCCTTGAGTCTATGACTTCAGTATTGCCACTAGCACAAAATGGGCATTTCATAAAGATCAGAAATTCATTTTATAATTTTTGCAGTTACGCTGCCATATACCGTCTGGGGTAAGGAGGTGTACTCGTCAGTATAATTCAAAACGATATATCCTGAATACGCCTGGCCTATCTGACCGCTGTAGGACGATCCGTTTGAATAGCACTGTATTTGGAAGGTGTAATTAGAGCCTATGGGCATGTTTGTAGGAGTAAAGCCCGGCTGCTGCGGCGGGGCCATGTTTCCAAGGCTTTCAGGCTGGTTGCACCCTACCGCAGTAAGCTGCACAGGCGCCTGCGTCGACTGCAGGAGGTTGAGCACGAGCATGCCGTTCTGCGCCATGTAGTAATTGAGGCAGGCAAAGCCGGCAGGAAATATGCATACTGGGTTTGCTTTGGGGCTGAATATTTCGAACAGGGCCACTACGGCTAGTGCCAATATCAGAATTGCCCATCCATAAGTGGTCAGATATTCAAGCGCGCTTTGCAGCTTCATGATACCACTACATATAGAGGTACTAAACGGTTAAAAAGGTTGGTTTGTCGCCACACTAGCAGTATATAAGATTTTGTTCACAATTATAAGAGAGTCCTATGGCTTACGCACAGACGCATGGGCATAACAAGCAGCTTTTTGAGAGGGCTTCTAGGGTAAAGACCTTCCATGACATAGCAAGAAAACTTACTTCTGGAACTGACCTGCAGATGGTGGATGAGGTATTACTTAAAGAGGCTAAGACAGTGGCAAGTTTGGGCAGGGACATTGACACACGCATCAGGTACCTGAAGATAGCGCTGGGCGCAGCCAAGAGGCTTGGGGATAGAGATGAGGAAGGCGCTATTAAGGAGTCGCTTAACCGTGAGAGCGGGGTAAAAACGGGCAAGGTCTTTGGCGGGCCTTCTAAAATAAAGGAACAGATTGATGGCATAGTTGAACAGAAGGCTGAGGAAATTTATGTTAAGCTCGGCGACCTTTTGGATGGGGATGAAGTCGACCTTTCGGATATCATGAGGTTTCAAAGGGGGCAGTTCGGTGACATGTTTGACGAGATAGATGAGCGCTTCAATGCAGAGGATCATGTAAAGGGTATGCCCCTGATTTTCTATTCTATTAGTGAAGTAAATGCATGCATTTACAGGCTGCGCTTTCCAGATGCAGAGACTACCCAGTATGAGAAGCTCGTGGAGTTTGTGAAGCTTGTTGACTCTGAACTAGTAAGGATCGGCAGCCAGGACTACTTTAAGGTGCTGCTTGAACCGTATGAAACTTACGAAGAAGATATAGGATTCACTGAGCCGCCTACCCAGAACCACATAGTCACAATGAACAGGAACAGGTTTAACATAAGCATGACGGCAAGCGGCTATCTTGAGATATATGCAAGCGGGTTTGGGGATATTGAACTGACCAAACGCGCAATGGTACTGGCAAAGGCTGTTGTAGAGCGCATTGAACAGGGATTGATCAAGTAACTATTGTGCAGGAATCCTTATCGACTATGAGTTCTTTCTCTGCCTGTGCAACGATTCCTTTTGATTTCTCTACCAGAACGGGAAATGCTTCAAGAGCCTGTATGTTGAGCAGATCAGTTATCCCTCTCCTTACCTTGAATTCGCTCATTGCGGTGCCCTTGATTATCCAGCGCATTGCGAAGGGATAGGTAAGGAAGTTGGTAGCTGCATACTCCATAACTGCCCTTCCTTCCTGTGGCCTAGGCAGAGTGTCAGAGATTAGCTGGTAGATCTGCAATGACTCGCCATTTTCCACATAGCCCATTCCTGTTGTAAGAAATGGCTCGATGGCAACAACCTGGCCTTCCTGGAGCTGAGAATTGTCCCCGTTGTCATAATTTGGTATGAATACGCTTGCATGGAGCTCATCTTGTTCTATTCCGTGGCCGCCAAGATTCTTTATTGGGTTAAATCCGTAGCTCGTGGCAACTTTGTTTATCTCCCTTCCTATCTCGTTGACCTTCCTGCCTGCCTTTACCATGCTAATGGCATTTTCCAGGGCTTTTTCAGTGGCTTCGACCAGCTTTGTATACTTATCTGAAAGCGATACTGTTATTGCACAATCGGTAAGGCAAGTATCCTTTCTTGCTCCCAGATCGACCTTGAGTACCGCTCCTTCAGGAACTAAGGTCTTGTCATCATATTCTGGAGTATAATGCGCAGCGCTTTCGTTGATCGAAAGGTTTACAGGAAATGACATCTCAAGCCCCTTGTCTTTGATGAAGCCTTCTATGCTCTCTGCAATCTCTAGAAGCTTCCTGCCTGGCTTTACCTGAGATCTTGCAAACTCCAAGGCCTGCCTTGAAATCTTTCCTGCCTCTTTTAGTTTATTGTAATCATATCCTTCGTATTCGTCCATTAAAGCCTCCTCTGTGAACCGTTTCCTTTTAGCTCTTCCTCGCTGAACCCCAGCTCCTTTAGTATTTTCAATGTTGCCGGAAGTACCTGGTGGTTTATGTAGTAATCAGGATCATAACTCTTTGCAGTGTCCTCAATTTCAGCCTTGTCTGATATTGAATTGCCATCTTTTGTTATAACGTAACCTATTGTTGTGCCTTCAAGCTCATCTTTTCTTTTTACATTCTGTGATATTGCCTTCTTTGCAGCCTCTAGCTCAGGAGATGTCGAGTCATACTTGTCTATGGCCTTCCTTAATTGGGTGTAGATAACAAGGTCTTTCAGATTTACATCCCCGTCCTTGAGAGCCTTTACTGTGTCTTTGACTATGCCTAGGGCCTTCTCCTTACTTCCCTCCTTGAGTATTGCCTCAAGCACTTTCTTCTGTGTCTCCCTTGCGATGTTTGACCAGTCCCTTCTTACAAGCTCGAATCCTTTTATCTTTATCCTTCCTGACTCTGAAAGCAGCGCATACTTTTTCTTTGCTCCGGATTCGGCTTTCCCCTTCTTTCCTACAAACACGCCCCTTGTATAGAAGTCTTCAAGTTCAAGTTCCATGGCTCCTGGAAGCTTTTTGTTTATCGACTGCATGAATTTGAGAGCTGCATCCTTGCCTCTTGACTGGAGCAGCAGAAATACAGAATCTGTATCCGCATAGATTACCTTGAAGCCATCAGCCTCAGCGTCCTTGATAGTATTTGAAATGGTCTCCCTTCCGAATGCAGTTACGCTGCTTGCGCAGTCCCTTGAGTACCATCTTGATCTTGAATATCCAAGATATCCGTAGAACGAATTTGCAAGGATCTTTAATGCCTGCGATCTTGAACCCAGGGAGATGTTGTCTGGATCTTTCTTGTACTTCTTCTTTACATCCGTCCTTTCAGATATGAGTATCTGCAGCACTTTTGGCACTATGCCCATCGGCGCCTTTGCGAACTTTGTGCCTACCGGACTTTCGTAATACTCGCCAGGCGCATTGCTTTTGTAAATGGTAGCTGGATCGATGTTATTTGCAATTATGATTGATGGATATAGACCCCTGAAGTCAAACACTGCAATGTCATTGTAAATGCCTGCATCTGGAGTCTTGACGTATGCTCCTTCTATTGGGTTAAGGTTGCGCTCCAGTATTTCTGAATCGCTTGGCTTGTTTGGTATTAGCTCGCTGTTCCATGTTGCATACTTCATAAGTATGTACTCTACAAGCTGTCCTGTGGTTGATATTGCTGTTTCTGCAAGGGTGAGGCCGGATACTTTTGCCATTTCGATCTCTAGGGGTATGAAGAAATCGTAAAGCTTTTCCAGCGCTATTGAATCGCTAAGTGAATATTCTGCAAGGTTCTCTACGGTTTCCTTATCGCCGTCCCACTGCTCCCATATGCTCGTCTTGTCTACTGTTCTTTTCGTGTCTCCGGTTATTGCCCTATAGACTTCGAAGAGCGTGAGCCTGTTGGTCTTCAGAAGCTTTTCTGAAGCGCCGACTATGGAAATAAACTTTGTTACATTGTACATGTCAAGGTTTATCCTTCCTGGTATCTTAACCGCCTGTATAAGGCCGTGATGCTCTTCCTTGACTTCTTCGCCGTATCGTGTTATATCAAAGCCTATCCCGTTCTTCTGGGATCTCTTCATAAGATATGGCACATCAAAATTCGATGAGTTGTATCCGGCAACTATGTCTGGATCTATCTCTTTTATGATCTGTGCAAACTTCTTGATCATGTCCTTTTCGTCATTGCAGAAAGTAAGAAACTCCTTGTCTATCCTCTTTGTTGAGAGAACGCCCTTCCTTGAGTCTGACTTGTAGCTTATCATGATTACGGGATCTTTATCTGGACGTGGAGCTATTGCGGGATTGTATGTTTCTATGTCGAAACAGATGTAGCTAAGGCTCTCTTTTGCAGACCCTGCCTTTATCTCTTCTATGGAGAGATTTCCGCTCTCTTCCTTCCTTGCCCTTACATGTACTCCAGAGAGTGGCGAGAGACTTTTGTCGATAAGGTATCTTTTCCAGAAAAGAATGTCGTATTCGTAGCAGCTTCCGAATTCTTTTAGGTACTCGCTGAGCTTTGGCACAGACCTTGTATTCTTTGCCTCAATTCTCAGGACGGCGGTATCATTTCCCTTTATGTTGCGAGTTGCCTTCTGAACTGAGTTGATTTCAAGCCTCTCTCCGTCAAGATTTATATCCATTGCCTTAAGTGACTGAGGATCGGTGTCTTTGTTGAATGGCACCAGATAGAAGTATGGGTAGAAGTTTTGGTCTAGAAGGGTGTATATTTTTCCGCCAGACTTCAGAGTAATTCGTATTATGCTCCTTCCTTCCATTGGAACGTGATCTACGTCTACTATTATTCCATCTAGCTCCAGATATTCCATAGACTCAACTGAAAGCGTAAGTATTATCGGAGCCTGCTGGTGTTTACTTTTCAGTTTCCTGCAGCTTTGCCCTTGAAAGAGGCAAAGGCGCTACGAAACCCATCGAGTAGGCTACAAGGGTTCCCCTTGCCGCGCATTCGAAATTTAGCATGTTGATCACGTCTTCTGCAAACCTGAGTGGTAGAGTCTTGTCATCCTTCCACTTCTTTTCTATCTCTTCTGCGTCCTTCTTGGACTCTTTTGCTGTTATGTTTCCTGCTATTGTAAGCTTCCCTACCTCCTTTGCCTGCTCGGTTCCATCATAAGTAGCAGTAAATGTGAAGGCAACGTCTACATTGTCCTTCTCAACCTTGACATTATCAAAATTTATATTGAACTTCATGTTGGCTATAAGATCTCTCTTGTCCCTGTTAGCCTCTATCCTAGTTACATCTACACCTGTTATCATATTATCACTTTATTTTTAATCGAATACAAGATTTATAAGTGTTCCGCTCTCGTTATAAAGATAAGCTGTTATATATTGGTATCTGGGCATGTGGCGTAATTTGGATAGCGCACCTGGCTTCGGACCAGGGGGTTGCGGGTTCAAATCCCGTCATGCCCGCCATCTTACACGCTGAAGGCCCGTAGTTCGGTTATACGCGGGCACACTTGAAAGCGGCTATGTGGCTTCGGATGCGAATCAGAGCGCAAGACCTGTAACGGAGGCGTCAGTGAGCCTTATTGTGGTGCTCTAGGCCTGTGCTCTCTTTCTTCTCTTTGTTTAGTTGCTTCGATAGACTGCCTTGCTACTTCTAGATTGCAACTGTCATGATTTGAACACCATGCATAGCACTTGTCTTTTAATTCCTTAGTATTGTAGTGCAAACCGCATATTCTACAGGAATATTTTTGGGGCATGAGTATAGGTAGTTGTTAAACTCTTAAAAATGTTGATTGAGTCCTATTTATAGGGACTTGACATTTACATACAACCACCATCGTCAATACTCATGACTAATCACATCAGATAGGTCATGAGATATGCAATTAGGCATGAATAGATGTGAATTGACACCTTTTTCAGTCCGATTAACCTATTTTTGGCAAG